>JAQUUV010000045.1 GCA_028693695.1 Syntrophomonas sp. | reverse complement strand
TGGCTGGTTTTCCAGAGGTAGAAAAGGTGATTCGCTCAGGATATACCTTCCCTATAACTTTGATCAATGGATCCCCACGTCTTGCCGGGGCTATATCTACAGATTCAATTGCTGAGATTATTTCAGAACTCCAAAATAGTAAATAGCTACTAAGGGACTTGACTGCCACCGACATCTAGTAATTAAAAACCACCGACGGGAGGCTCCGAAACGAGTGCATGTCCCGTCCGCAGGGTAAGCCATTGTGCCACAACCTAGCAGTCAAGTCCAGCTTAATCTCTATGCAGCTTTTGAATGAAGATAATATTTAATTCTTCAGCGGAAGCCTTGCTTATATTCCCAGCATGTACATATTGTTCAATGATTATTTAGACCTCAGGGAGACTTATATTGAAGATAAAGAAACACCGGATAGCTGAAAAACTATCCGGTGTTTTAGTCTGTCTTAACTAATTAAACTAGATCTTTTCTATCCTGGCAGCGGATACTTTATACTCAGGTATCTTGGCTACCGGGTCGAGACATTTGGCTTGGGTTAATACATTGGCCGCAGCCTCGGAGAAATGGAAGAATGTAAACACAACTCCGTCTGGAACCATCTCAGTAACATGCGTTTTAACCTCAATGTAACCTCGACGGGTAATGAGTTTCACCATTTCATTATCTACTATATCTAATCTAGCTGCCGTTTCAGGATTTACCTGTACCTCGTTGGAGGGCATGAATTCATTAAGAGCACTAGATCTTCTGGTCATAGTACCAGTGTGATAATGGAACAGGCTGCGACCAGTCGATAGAATCAATGGGTATTCAGCATCGGGAAGTTCATATGCTTCCTTAAATTCAATGGCATGGAAAAGACCTAATCCCCGGTTAAATTTTTCCCCATGCAGGACGGGTGTACCAGGATGCTCCTCGTTAGGACAGGGCCAATGAATACCGGTTTTTTCAATGCGTTGGTAGCTAATACCGGCATACGATGGCGTTACCTTTCTGATTTCCGCAAATATATCTTCCGGCGAGCTATAGTTCATTGGATATCCCAAGCGGTTGGATAAGTCGCAAAGAATCTGCCAATCCTGATGTGCATCCCCTTTGGGGGTAATGGCTTGGCGTACTCGCTGTACTCTTCTCTCGGTATTGCTAAAGGTACCATTCTTTTCGGCAAAGGTTACACCTGGAAACACTACATGGGCCTTCATGGCGGTTTCGGTCAGGAATATATCCTGTACGATCAAAAGCTCCAGATTATCCATAGCCTCACCCACATGGTGGAGATCTGGATCACTGACCATAGGATTTTCTCCAAAAACCATCAATCCCTTGATTTCCCCATGATGGGCTTTATCAACTACATCTGGAATGGTTAAACCATTATTCGGAGACAGGGGAACACCCCAGAATTTTTCAAATTTCTCGCGAACCTCGGCATTGGTTACTGCTTGATAGGCGGGATAAACTACTGGCAATGCACCCATGTCGCAGGCTCCCTGTACGTTGTTCTGTCCGCGCAGGGGATTTACCCCGGTGCCTGGTTTGCCCAGGTTCCCGGTTAGAAGAGCCAGGTTGCACATTGTTTTTACATTATCGGTTCCGGTACTGTGTTGGGTCAATCCCATAGCATAACATATGGAACCTCTCTCAGCGGTGGCATAAATACGAGCCGCTTTTCTAATGTCTTCAGCGTCTACCCCACATATTTGGGCGACCAATTGCGGCGGATATTTTTCTACTACTTTGACTAATTCCTCGTAGTTTTCGGTTCTATTGGCAATAAAGTCTTTGTCCTCCAGACCCTCAGTGATAATGACGTTCATCATGGCATTTACCAGTGCTACATCGGTACCGGGCCTAAAGCGTAAATCTACATCCGCTATATTGCTCAGTTCAATTCTTCTTGGATCAGCCACTATTAGTTTAGCGCCATTAAAACGCACATTTTTTCTGATTTTATATCCTATTACAGGATGATTGTCAGTCGTGTTAGTACCTATTACGAAAATTGCTGTGGCATCCTTTTCCAATTCATTAATAGAATTGGTCATTGCACCACTACCAAATGCTGCCCCCAGACCGGCGACGGTAACAGAGTGTCAGAGGCGGGCACAATGGTCAACATTGTTTGTTCCTATCGCCGCCCGGAATAGTTTCTGGGCCAGGTAATTTTCCTCATTAGTCGCTCTAGCTGAAGAAAACAGGGCTAATGAATCAGGTCCATCTTTTTCCTTTATGGCTTTAATCTTATTAGCGGCATAATCCAGAGCTTCATCCCAGGAAGCGGGCCTTAATTCTCCGTTTTCACGGATTAATGGAGTGGTGAGCCTTTCCTTGGATTCTATAAAATCCCAGCCGAAGCGTCCTTTTACACACAGAGCACCTTTATTAACCGGGCTGAATTCCGACTCTCTTACTGAGGTTACTCCTACCACATGGTCGTCCTTGACATTCAATTCAAAGGTACAGCCGGTACCGCAGTAGGTACAAGTCGTTAATACATTTTGGGTCTGATATGATTTTCCTTTGCCGGCTGATACTTTACTGGTTAGGGCTCCTACCGGGCAGACCATTACACATTGGCCGCAGAATACGCAGCTTGAATCATCCAGTTTACCGTCAAAAACGGTGGCTATCTTAGCATGATGTCCACGTTCTTTAACATTTATGGCCTGGGCGCCGGTGATTTCATCACAAACCCGTACACACCTGGTACATATGATACATTTATCATAATCTCTCTTGAAAAACGGGTTGGGGTCTTCCATGCCAAAATGCGCTCCTTGGCCTGCATAGCGGGAATCGGTAACTCCATAACGGTAGCAATAATCCTGAAGTTTGCAGCTGCCGTCTTTTTCACAGGTATGGCATTCCAGTTTGTGACGAGCCAACAGCAATTCCAGTATAATTTTTCTGGATTCAACTACATCCGGGCTTTCTGTTTCAATAACCATGCCATTTTCAGCCGGGCTTACACAAGCAGCCATCAAGTTAGGTCTCCCTTTGGCTTCTACTACACACATGCGGCATGATCCGGCTAATTTTAAATCAGGATCATAGCACAGGGTGGGGACATCAGCGCCCGCTTGTTGACAGGCATCAAGAACCATTGTCCCTTTCGGCACCTGTATTTCTCGGCCATTTACCGTTAGTTTTATCATCGTTTTACCTCCTTTCCTTAAAAAAAATTAAATGAATTAAACTATTTTTCTAGCATATTCGTGAGCAAAATGTTTAATAGTTGATTGGATTGGGAAGGGAGCTGCCTGTCCCAAACCACATAAAGCCGCTTTTTGCATTACCCGGGTTAATAATAATAGGTTATCTATATCCTTTTGACTGGCTTTGCCGGCGTTGATCTTCTCCATTATCTCTCTGCAACGGAAGGTTCCTTCCCGGCAGGGGTTGCATTTACCACAGGATTCATGTTCAAAAAACTTGGATATTCTGGTTACAATATCAACAATGTCACGGGTCTCGTCCAATACTAAAACCGCACCTGATCCTAAAGCTGCACCGATCGCGCCCATGGAATCAAAGTCTATCTGGGTGTCCAGATTCTGTTCGGGTATGAATGATCCTGATGTTCCTCCCACTTGAACTGCCTTTAACTTCTTGCCGCCTTTTACTCCACCGCCCAGTTTGTAAATTACATCCCGCAGTATATAATCAGTCGGCACCTCGAAGAAGGTAGTATTGACTGCATCTCCAGTCAGGGTAACTATTTTTGTGCCCGGATATTTGGCGGCACCGATGCCGGCAAACCAAGCCGACCCTTTGGTAAGAATAGATGGCAGACATGCAAAGGTTTCTACATTATTTACCACTGTAGGCACTCCCCAAAGTCCTGCCACTCCTGGGAAAGGCGGCTTAAATCTGGGTTCTCCCCGGTGCCCTTCAATGGATTCGATTAGGGCGGTTTCTTCTCCACATACATAAGCGCCTGCGCCCATTCTGACTTCAATATTGAAATCTCCTAAGGCTCCCAATTCTTTGGCGCTCTGTATGGCGTTTTTTAGCAGTTTAACTGTAAATGGATATTCTCCCCTACAATAAATATAGCCCTGATTAGAGCCAATGGCCCTTCCACAGATAGCCATACCTTCTAAAAGAGCCTGGGCATTCTTCTCGCAGATGATCCGGTCTTTATATGTACCGGGCTCGCCTTCGTCCAAATTGCACACTACGTATTTGATTTCTGCATTCTTGGGCACAAAACTCCATTTCATGCCGGCATTAAAACCTGCTCCGCCGCGTCCTCTGAGCCCGGAACTCTTTACTTCCTGAATCAAATCGTTAATTTCCATTTGCCGTGCTTTTTCTAAACCGACATATCCGCCGACCTTGACATATTCATCCGCACTTTCCGGATTTATTTTATCGGCATATTCTAATAGGACTCGCATTTCCTCAGCCATCTAATCCCCTCCTTTCTATTTATTTATAGGCAGCTAGAACCTGCGGTAAAATTTTTGTAGTTACGTTGAACACTGGTTCACTATTAACCGTTATAACTGGAGTTGCCTGGCACTGTCCCACGCACTCGGTTAGTTCCAAAGTAAATTTACCATCTGAAGTGGTTTCACCAACCTTAATGCCCAGTTGGCTCTCTAATGCTTTTAATAATTCATCAGCTCCAGCCACATGACAGGGAGCGCTTTCACACATGCGTATGATGTATTTGCCTCGCTTTTCTACGGACAAATAGGAATAAAAGGTGGCCACTCCATAAGCCTGAGCTTCTGAAACGCCAAACACCCGCGCTGCTTCGACCAGCGCTTCGTGAGGAATATAATTGAATTCGTTCTGCAGTGCATGGAAGGCTTCAATGATTCCTCCCTTTTTGTCTATGCAACCGACAATGATATCTTTGTAATTAGCCATGATATCACCTCCTTCCTCTTAAATGTGTCAAGGGGACGGTTCTCCTGACACCGCTTTAAGATCTTCGAATGGTGTCAGGAGAACCGTCCCCTTGACACCTTGCCTTTACAATTCAACCGGTTCTTTAAATTCAATGGCATGAAATAGACCTAGTCCACGGCTAAAAATATCTTTGTGTAGAATGGGGGTTCCGGGATGGTCTTCAGTGGGACATGGCCAGTGAAGACCTGAACCTTGCAATCTTGCATAGCTCATTCCAGCATAGGAAGGCGTGAGTAATCGCATTTCTTCGAAGATCTCCTCGGCATTGGCATAGAACATGGGGTATCCCATTCTAGTAGATAACTCACATAATATCCACCAGTCATCCTGCGCTTCACCTGGTCCGCTGACTGCTTTGCGTACTAGTTGAACCCGACGCTCGGTACTGGTGAATGTTCCCTCTTTTTCAGCAAAGGAGAGACCTGGGAGGACTATATCAGCCTTCTGCGCGGTTTCAGTCAGGAATATGTCCTGTACTATCAGGCATTCCAGTTTTTCCAGATATTCATCCACATGCTGAATATCCGGATCGCTAACTATCGGGTTTTCTCCCAGCACAAACAGGCCCTTAATCTGGCCTGCATGGGCGGCATTAATGGTTTGGGTAACGGTTAAGCCATTTTGAGCGGACAGGGTGAGACCCCAGGCCTTTTCGAACTTATCGCGAATCTCACTATCAGTTGCCGCCTGGTAGGCTATAGGTAAACAACCCATATCACAGGCTCCCTGTACATTGTTCTGCCCCAGCAGAGCATTGACCCCAGTTCCGGGTCTTCCCACATTTCCAGTCAGCATGGCCAAATTGCACACTGATTTTACATTGTCGGTTCCAGTGCTGTACGGGGTTTGTCCCATGGAATAGCAGATAGCACTGGCTTCAGATTCGGCATAAATCCGGGCCGCTCTTCTGATGTCATCGGCCGGTACACCTGTAATAGGCTCTACATATTCGGGGGTATATTTTTCTAAAATCTGCTTTAAAGCTGCAAAATTTTCGGTACGGTTCTCAATAAATTCTTTATCCAGAAGACCTTCTGTAATAATGACATTCATCATACCATTTAGCAGGGCCACGTCGGTACCGGGTTGGAATTGCATATTAACATCGGCCATTGTGGCCAGGTCTGTACAATGTGGGTCAGCTACTATTAATTTGGCCCCATTTTTACGGACATTCTGCTTTATTTTATAACCGATGATTGGGTGGTTTTCGGTCGTGTTACTGCCTATGACAAAAATTGCCCGGGCATCCTCGCCCATATCATTAATGGTGTTGGTCATGGCCCCACTGCCGAATGCTGCACCCATGCCCGCTACATTGGAGGAATGGCATAGGCTGGCGCAATGGTCAATGTTGTTGGTTCCCAGGACAACTCGGGCAAACTTCTGGGCCAGATAGTTTTCTTCGTTGGTAACCCGCGCTGAGGAGAACATTGCCACGCTATCTGTGCCATATTTGTCTTTCATACCCTTGAGTTTTTCAGCTGCAAGATTCAATGCTTCATCCCAGGAGGCCGGGCGAAACTCCCCGTTTTCTTTAATTAAAGGAGTTGTAAGCCTTTCAGGAGAATGAATAAAATCCCATCCGAAGCGTCCTTTTACACACAGAGCGCCTTTATTAACCGGGCTGAATTCAGAATCTCTTACTGAGGTTACACCTACCACATTATCGTCCTTGACATTCAATTCAAAGGTGCAGCCCGTACCGCAGTAGGTACAGGTAGTAAGTACCCCCTTAGTCTGAAATGACCTGCCTTTGCCAGCTGACACTTTACTGGTCAAAGCTCCTACCGGGCAGACCATAAGGCATTGGCCGCAAAATACGCAGTTCGAGTCGGCCAGTTTGCCGTCGAATACCGTGGAAATCTTGGCGTGGTGACCACGGTCTTTGACATTGATAACTTGTGCGCCGGTAATCTCTTCGCAGGCTCGAACGCAACGGGTGCACATTATACATTTATCATAGTCTCTTTTAATAAAGGGATTGGGGTCTTCCATGCCAAAATGCGGTCCTTGGCCTGCATAGCGAGAGTCGGTTACTCCATAACGGTAACAATAATCCTGCAGCTTGCAGCTACCGTCTCTTTCGCAGGTATGGCATTCCAGTTTGTGACGGGCCAGCAATAATTCCAGGATAATCTTTCGAGATTCAACTACATCGTGGCTTTCAGTTTCAATAACCATGTTATTTTCAGCCGGGCTTACACAGGCCGCCATCAGGTTAGGTCTCCCTTTGGCTTCCACTACACACATACGGCATGATCCGGCTAATTTCAAATCAGGATCATAGCACAAGGTGGGAATGTCAGCGCCCGCCTGCTGACAGGCATCTAGAACCATGGTCCCTCTAGGCACTTGTATTTCCTTGCCATTTATCGTTAGTTTTATCATCGTGTTTCCTCCTTTCCTTAGAATTAAATTGTTTCTCTAGCATATTCGTGAGCAAAATGTTTATTGGCAGATTTCACCTCCATCCTATTAAATATGAGAATCTTGTATAACTCAAAATATGTTAGACTTTCAAACGAGTTATTTAATTGGTACCGTTGATCCGGTAAGTTTGACGGTAAACATACTAATTTGCTCCAGATTAATAAAACGGGGATGACCGTCAATCGCATCGGTAGTGCGATTAGCGGACATCCCCAGGGAGTGGTCATTAATACGTATATGTTGGTTTCCTATACTGCTAAGAAGGCAGGTTAGGTTACGGCCTAGTCGGTTCATTAATGAATAAAGACCAATATTAATACGAACGCAAATTGAAAAACAACCTACATAACTCAATATAACATAACATAACATGACATAAAGTTCCTCACTTATAATAATTTATTTTCCACAGTATGTCAACTGCTCTTGGAATTGACGGATTAACCAGGAGAGTATCATAGCTTTCTAGTCTAAAAGGCAGCATAGTTCAAGTTTTTCTGTCAAAACCTTTTACATAGAGTTCTAATCATGGAATGAAAGTAAATATGATTTATTACTGATACTATTACTTTCATTTGACAGTTTCATTGATGATAAGAATGCCTACTGACAAAATAGCCATAAAAAACCCTCCTATCTGTATAGGAGGGTAGACTTATTTGCCACGGTAAATCCATAACAATATACTGCATTCAAATGCATGCTCCCTCCTGACCAGCAACACATCAAAGCGCAAAATGCTTACTAACACCCGACTTCCCATGTTAAGAAAATCCGAGCAACACAAATTGCCTTTTTCTGACCAGTAACTCCTTTCCAAGCAAGGGAGGCAAATCCGTTTCCCGATTTACCGTGCCGGTAAAATACCCGAGTCGGCTAAATCCCCATGGCCGAAGCTTTAGGTGAAGTAGCTTTGGAGCTAAACGTTTGAATATTATTCAGTTCATCCGATGCATTTAATAAATACAACTCACAACTAATGTACAAAAGTCACTGCAATATGCAACTTTATGTAAATTATCATTGCATATCATTACGCTACATAAATTAATATTTAAGTATGATTAAAATTACATAACATTGCTAAACATTACATAACTAATATACACTATAATTAATATCCTATAATGTGTCAACAAGCTGATTGTATTTTCTGTGCCGAAAATGTCATCCCTATGGGTATTGCAGGATAAATTTCCCTCTTTACCATAAATTAAAGGGGCCGCGCAGAAACTAAAGTTTCAGCACAACCCCTTTTTGTGGCAACCATTTTATCAGACTAGATCTTTTCAATCCTGGCGGCGGATACTTTATACTCAGGTATCTTGGCTACCGGGTCGAGACATTTGGCTTGGGTTAATACATTGGCCGCAGCCTCGGAGAAATGGAAGAATGTAAACACAACTCCGTCTGGAACCATCTCAGTAACATGCGTTTTAACCTCAATGTAACCTCGACGGGTAATGAGTTTCACCATTTCATTATCTACTATATCTAATCTAGCTGCCGTTTCAGGATTTACCTGTACCTCGTTGGAGGGCATGAATTCATTAAGAGCACTAGATCTTCTGGTCATAGTACCAGTGTGATAATGGAACAGGCTGCGACCAGTCGATAGAATCAATGGGTATTCAGCATCGGGAAGTTCATATGCTTCCTTAAATTCAATGGCATGGAAAAGACCTAATCCCCGGTTAAATTTTTCCCCATGCAGGACGGGTGTACCAGGATGCTCCTCGTTAGGACAGGGCCAATGAATACCGGTTTTTTCAATGCGTTGGTAGCTAATACCGGCATATGATGGCGTTACCGTTCTAATTTCCGCAAATATCTCTTCCGGTGAGCCATAGTTCATCGGATATCCTAAACGGTTAGATATTTCACAGAATATTTGCCAATCAGGGCGTGCATCACCTTTGGGAGTAACAGCCTGGCGTACTCTCTGTACCCTTCTCTCGGTATTGCTAAATGTACCATTCTTCTCTGCAAAAGTAACACCCGGTAACACAACATCAGCCTTCATAGCTGTTTCAGTAAGGAATATATCGATTACGACCAGAAGCTCCAGGTTGTCTAGTGCCTCTGCAACATGGTGGAGATCGGGATCACTGACCATAGGATTCTCTCCGAAAACCATCAAGCCTTTTATTTCCCCATGATGGGCTTTATCAACTACATCCGGAATGGTTAAGCCATTGTTTGGAGACAAGGGAACACCCCAGAATTTTTCAAATTTCTCCCGGACCTCGGCATTGGTTACTGCTTGATAGGCGGGATAAACTACTGGCAATGCACCCATGTCACATGCTCCCTGAACGTTATTCTGTCCGCGCAGAGGATTTACCCCTGTTCCTGGTTTGCCCAGGTTCCCAGTTAGAAGAGCCAGGTTACACATTGTTTTTACATTATCGGTGCCGGTACTGTGTTGGGTCAGTCCCATAGCATAACATATGGAACCTCTCTCAGCGGCTGCATAAATACGAGCCGCTTTTCTAATATCTTCAGCGTCTACCCCACATATTTGGGCAGAATATTCTGGTGTATATTTTTCTACCACTTCAACCATTTGTTCATAACTTTCGGTTCTATTGGCAATAAACTCTTTGGCCTCAAGACCCTCCGTAATAATGACATTCATCATCGCATTTACTAGTGCTACATCCGTGCCAGGCCGGAACCTTAAATAAACATCAGCAATATTACCCAGTTCGATGTTTCTCGGATCGGCTATTATTAGCTTAGCACCATTAAAACGGACATTTTTCCTGATCTTATATCCTATAACAGGATGATTTTCCGTCGTATTAGTACCTATTAGGAATATTGCCGTGGCATCCTTTTCCAGTTCATTAATAGAGTTGGTCATTGCACCACTACCAAATGCTGCCCCCAGACCGGCGACAGTTACGGAGTGTCAGAGACGTGCGCAATGGTCAACGTTGTTGGTGCCTATAGCCGCCCGGAACAATTTCTGAGCCAGGTAATTTTCCTCATTAGTCGCTCTGGCTGAGGAAAACAAGGCTAATGAATCCGGTCCATCTTTTTCCTTTATCGCTTTAATCTTATTGGCGGTATAATCAAGGGCTTCATCCCAGGAGGCAGGCCGTAATTCTCCGTTTTCACGGATTAATGGGGTCGTAAGCCTTTCCTTGGATTCGATAAAATCCCAGCCAAAGCGTCCTTTTACACACAGAGCGCCCTTATTAACCGGGCTGAATTCTGAATCTCTTACCGAGGTAACCCCTACCACATGATCGTCCTTGACATTCAATTCAAAAGTACAGCCAGTGCCGCAGTAGGTACAGGTAGTAAGTACATCTTTAGTCTGATAGGACTTACCTTTGCCGGCTGATACTTTACTGGTTAAGGCTCCTACCGGGCAGACCATTACACATTGACCGCAGAATACGCAGGACGAATCGGCCAGCTTGCCGTCAAAAACGGTGGCTATCTTGGCATGATGCCCGCGATCCTTAACATTTATGGCTTGGGCGCCGGTGATCTCATCACAAACGCGAACACAGCGGGTGCACATGATACATTTATCATAATCTCTCTTGAAAAATGGATTGGGGTCTTCCATCCCAAAATGCGGGCCCTGACCTGCATAGCGCGAATCGGTAACTCCATATCTGTAGCAGTAATCCTGCAGTTTACAGCTGCCGTCTCTTTCGCAGGTATGGCATTCCAGTTTGTGACGAGCCAATAGTAATTCCAGAATGATCTTTCTGGATTCAACTACATCCGGGCTTTCAGTTTCAATAACCATGTTATTTTCAGCCGGGCTTACACAGGCTGCCATCAGGTTAGGTCTCCCTTTGGCTTCTACTACACACATGCGGCATGATCCGGCTAATCTTAAGTCAGGATCATAGCACAGGGTGGGAATATCAGCGCCCGCTTGTTGACAGGCATCTAGAACCATGGTTCCTTTCGGAACTTGTATTTCTTTACCATTTATCGTTAATTTTATCATCGTTTTTCCTCCTTTCCTTAGAATTAAACTATTTTTCTAGCATATTCGTGAGCAAAATGTTTAATAGTTGATTGGATCGGGAAGGGAGCTGCCTGTCCCAAACCACATAAAGCCGCTTTTTGCATTACCCGGGTTAATAATAATAGGTTATCTATATCCTTTTGACTGGCTTTGCCGGCGTTGATCTTCTCCATTATCTCTCTGCAACGGAAGGTTCCTTCCCGACAAGGGTTGCATTTACCACAAGATTCATGTTCAAAAAACTTGGATATTCTGGTTACAATATCAACGATGTCACGGGTCTCGTCCAATACTAAAA
>JAQUUV010000280.1 GCA_028693695.1 Syntrophomonas sp. | reverse complement strand
TAACATCTGCCTCCACCCATAAAAAAACCCCACCGAACCGTGGCGCCGCGAGTTTTAACCTGCAAAGCAGGTGGGTGTTCTCTCATATACTTCATGTGTCCCAGTAATTAGGGCATACAATTCATATATGAAGACCGAACTCCCATAGTTTTTGTGTTGGCAAAAACTAAACGACTATTCACGTGAACAGCAGGGATATTCTGTTATCTAAAATTCCTTAATCAGATAATACCACAGAATATCCTCTGCTTCAATAAAAGACGGCTGTCATTATCTGTGCTTATTTCCATCAGCGGTTTATTTTTCCTTGAGCTTTAAAGATAACTCTCGCAGCTGTTTGGGGCTAACTGCTGAAGGCGCATTGGTCATTGGGCAGGCTGCGCTCTGAGTTTTAGGAAAAGCAATAACTTCGCGGATACTATCTCTGCCCGCCATTAGCATTATCAAACGATCAATACCAAAAGCAACTCCCCCATGTGGCGGGGCGCCATATTCAAAGGCCTCCATCATGTATCCAAATTTTTCCACTGCTTCTTCTTGGCTTAGCCCCAGCAGGGAAAACATCTTTTCCTGCCAGTCCCGTCGGTGAATCCTTATACTGCCTCCACCGATTTCTACCCCATTTAATATCAGATCATAGGCCCGAGCCTTCACTTTAGCCGGGTCAGTATCCAGTAAAGGAATATCCTCCAAGCGGGGTGAGGTAAACATGTGATGTACGGCCACATAACGTTTTTCCTCATTATCATATTCCAGGAGGGGGAAGCCTAAGACCCAGGCAAAGGCAAGTTGATTGGGATCACAGAGATTCAAGCGCCGACCCAAGTTCAAACGCAAAACCCCCAAAACCCGGGCTACAATGTCTGCTTGGTCAGCACCGAAGAGTAACAAATCACCGGGCTTCGCATCCAAAGCCTCTAAAATGGTCTGCATCTTTTCTTCACTAAAAAACTTAGTTATAGGTGACTTCAGTTCGGTTTCTGTAACGTTTATCCAAGCTAAGCCTTTGGCGCCAAATTCGACCGCCATTCTGCCCAGGTCATCAATTTCTTTACGGGTAAATGAACCGCAGGTTCTGGCATTAAGAGCTCTGACCACTCCGCCCCCAGCAATAGCACTGGCAAAGACCTTAAAATCAACATCTTTTACTAATTCAGTTATATCAACTATTTCCCAGTCAAAACGCAGCTCCGGCTGATCGCTGCCATATTTCAGCATAGCATCATCGTATGATATACGAGGAAATGGGGTAGGAATGTCTATATTACATCCTTCCTTAAACAGCCGAGGCATCATCCCCTCGATCAGGCTGATAATATCCTCTTCATCAATAAAGGACATCTCCATATCCAACTGGGTGAACTCCGGCTGCCGGTCGGCTCGTAAATCCTCATCCCGGAAACACCGGGCAATTTGGAAATACTTCTCCATCCCTGCTACCATCAGCATTTGTTTATACTGTTGCGGTGATTGGGGCAGAGCAAAAAACTCCCCTGGATGAACCCGACTGGGAACTAGATAGTCTCGGGCACCTTCGGGGGTGCTTCTGCCTAGAATCGGAGTTTCTATCTCCATAAAGCCCCGCTCATCCAGGTAATCCCGAATGGACTTGACAACCCGATGGCGAAGGAGAAGATTATCCTTCATTTCCGGCCTGCGCAAATCCAGGTAGCGGTAGCGCAAACGCAGCAGTTCATCCACGTCAATACCATTTTCTATATAAAAAGGAGGTGTTTTAGCAGTGTTGAAGACCTCCATCTTATCCACATATACTTCCACCTTACCGGTTTTAAGATTCGGGTTTTCCGTATCTTGCGGGCGAGCCTGGACTTTACCCTTTACAGCCACCACATATTCGCCGCGCACACTCTCAGCCATGTGAAAGGATTGGTCGTCCAGCTCCGGATTGAAAACCACCTGAATAATACCAGAACGATCCCGTAAATCAATAAAAATAAGACCTCCATGATCCCGCCTGGCATTTACCCAACCATTTAGAGTTACTTGCTCCCCTACCTGTCCCATATCAATATCAGTAGCGTTGTGTGTCCTCTTCATTACTCTATTGTCCTCCCTATCTATGCCAATATATCTTTTATTGCTGGGATTAATTGTTCTGTTTGCACTTCGAGCTGCTCCCGGGAGCTCATATTCCTAACTGTGAAATAGCCCCGGTTTACTTCATCCTCTCCCATTAGAACGACGATGCGTGCGCCCAGTTTGTCCGCATACTTCATCTGCGCTTTCATGCTGCGCCCAGTATAATCTCTATCCACCATAATTTTCGCTTTTCTGAGCCTATCCAACACCTGCATGGCCTGAATCTCAAATTTTTCATCCAGGACAGCCAGGAAAACATCCAACTTGCTATTTGGCTCTTCACGGTCGGGCAGGCTGTCTAGAGCCAGGAGCAGACGCTCCATACCCAATGCAAAACCAATTCCCGGTATTTCCGGGCCGCCACATGCTTTTACCAGCCCATTATACCTGCCCCCGCCTCCCACTGCACTCTGGGCTCCTATGGTAGGGATATGTATCTCAAATGCCGTGTTGGTATAATAATCCAGCCCCCGTACCAGG
>JAQUUV010000044.1:3932-11724 GCA_028693695.1 Syntrophomonas sp. | reverse complement strand
GAGGTTACTTCTATACCATTAGTCAACCTTACCCTGGCAATCTTACGTAACGCCGAGTTGGGTTTTTTAGGAGTGGTAGTATATACACGGGTACATACCCCTCTTTTTTGCGGACAGCTTTTAAGGGCTGGTGCTGTGGATTTCTTCTCTTCCTTCTGGCGTCCTTTTCTAATAAGCTGGTTAATCGTCGGCATACTTGCACCTCCTTCCCCTATTAATTCAATCGTTGATAAGCGCTACTGCCGCTGAACCCACCTCAATGCCACAGGCATCGCCAAGTTCTTCCATCTTATCTATCTCTTCGATTTCCACCTCATGTTGACGGCATAGTTCTCGCAAAGGCCCAATAATATGAGGCTCAGCATCCAGAGCCAGGTATACCTTACTGGCTAATCCTTTGACCACAGCTTTCTTAACCTGTTTACTGCCAATAACCTTATTACTGTTCCTGATGTCATTTAGCGACAACCCTTTACCCCCTCTAAACGTGAAAGCCGGTTCAAACCAGACGGTTCGACTCTATTTGTCGCGCACCTTAGTATTTTAGCATCAAGGACTATCCCAGTCAAATTATTTTACTTTCAATTGTTTTTTATTCACCGGCAATAAGATCAGGGTTATCCACCAATTTGATATTGCGATAATTTGAGTAGCCGGTACCAGCCGGAATCAGTTTGCCGATAATAACATTCTCCTTCAGACCAATAAGATTATCGATCTTACCCTTTATAGCCGCCTCGGTCAATACCTTGGTTGTTTCTTGGAAAGATGCTGCCGACAAGAATGAATCAGTATTCAAGGAAGCCTTGGTTATACCCAGCAGCATAGGTGAGCATACTGAAGGCAGGCCGCCCAATTCAATCGCCCGCATATTCTCTTCCTCAAAATAGGCTATATCTATAAAAGCCCCGGGCAGCATAGTTGTATCCCCTGAATCCTCTATCCTAACCTTTTTCAGCATCTGGCGAATCATAATCTCTATGTGCTTATCACTAATATCAACACCCTGAGAACGGTAAACCTTTTGTACCTCTTGCAACACGTATCTTTGGACTGACTGCATACCTTGAGTTTTCAATATATCATGCGGGTTTAGGGGTCCTTCTGTAAGAGCATCCCCTATTTCCACCATGTCTCCCTCTTGTATTTTCAGACGAGATCCATAATGTACTGGATAGGCACCTACTTGTTCGTTGTTTTTGTCTAGAATTTCCACTTCCCGGCGACCTTTATTTTCACCAAAACGTACCTGCCCAGATGCTTCCGCCACGACTGCTTGGCCTTTGGGTTTGCGAACCTCAAAAAGTTCCTCTACCCTTGGAAGACCGCGGGTTATGTCTTCTCCAGCTACACCGCCGGTATGGAAAGTACGCATGGTCAACTGGGTCCCTGGTTCACCAATGGACTGAGCCGCTAGTATACCTACTGCTTCACCTATTTCCACATCGTATCCGGTAGCCAAGTTTCGACCGTAACACTTTTTACATACTCCGTGCCTAGTTTTACATGTGAGCGTGGTTCTTATTTTTACCCGATCAATTCCTGATCTTTCGATCTGATACCCAACCTCATCATCTATCATCTGGTTTTCTTCCACCAGCAACTCGCCGGTTTGGGGATGTAAGATATTGTCTACCGCTATCCGGCCGATAATTCGCTGATGCAAAGGCTCGATTAACTGCGATCCTTCCATGATCTTCTCTACCCAGATTCCTTCTACAGCTTCACAGTCATCCTCCCGGACGATAACATCTTGTGATACGTCTACCAACCTACGAGTAAGATACCCGGAATCGGCGGTCCGTAATGCGGTATCAGCCAATCCCTTTCTAGCTCCGTGGGTAGATATGAAGTATTCCAAGACGGTCAAACCTTCCCGGAAATTGGCTTTAATTGGCAGATCTATAATCTTACCGGATGGGTCTGCCATAAGCCCTCGCATTCCAGCTAGCTGGCGAATCTGTTGAAAATTACCACGGGCACCGGAGGTGGCCATCATATAAACTGGGTTGTCTTCACTTAGATGTAGTCTTAAGGCATCGGTTACATCATCAGTGGCCTGACTCCAAATTTCCACCACCTGATTATGCCTTTCTTCCTCGGTAATCAAACCCACCTGAAAGTCGCTTTGTATAATCTCTACTGCATTATCAGCCTCGGCCAGTATATCCCATTTTTCCGGCGGAGTTTTAAAATCAATAACTCCCACGCTGATTCCTGCCCGGGTGGAATACTTGAAGCCCAATCGCTTGATGCCATCCAGCATCTCGGCAGTGCGGGCATTTCCTTCCAAGCGATAACATTCGTAGACAACGTTACCCAATTTCTTCTTATCAATAACCTCGTTGTAAAAACCCATATTATCCGGGATAACCTCATTGAGAATAACCCGACCCACTGAGGTCTCTACCATTTCTCGTTTATAAACCTGAACTTCCCGGTTATACAGGATTTCTATACCTTTCTTCTGGGGCATTTGCATCCTCACCCGGATCTTTTCATGCAGGGTGATATTCTTCATATCATAAGCCATTTGCGCCTCGGCTGGACTACTGAAGGCTCGGGGAGTTTCAATTGCCATATCCTCAGCACTCATATAGGTGAGGTAGTAAACACCTATAACCATGTCCTGAGTAGGAGTACAAACGGGTTTCCCATCTTTAGGATTTAGTATGTTGTTGCTGGCCAACATCAGCAGACGGCATTCTGTTTGTGCTTCTGCTGATAACGGTACATGCACCGCCATCTGGTCACCATCAAAATCAGCATTATACGCAGTACAAACTAGGGGGTGCAACTGTAATGCACGCCCTTCTACCAGTACTGGCTCAAAGGCCTGTATTCCTAAACGATGCAAGGTAGGCGCACGGTTAAGCATAACTGGATGCTCCTTGATAACCCCGTCCAGTATGTCCCAAACCTCTTCCCGACCTCTTTCTACCATCTTTTTGGCACTCTTAATATTGGAAGCGATACCTCTATCAACTAGTTTTTTCATTACAAATGGTTTAAACAATTCTAACGCCATTTCTTTGGGCAGGCCGCACTGATGCATTTTTAAATTAGGCCCTACCACGATAACTGACCTTCCTGAGTAGTCAACTCTCTTTCCGAGAAGGTTCTGGCGGAATCTTCCCTGTTTGCCTTTCAGCATATCGCTTAAAGACTTGAGTGGTCGGTTGCCAGGTCCGGTAACCGGTCTTCCTCTTCGTCCATTATCTACCAGCGCATCTACTGCTTCCTGCAGCATGCGCTTTTCATTTCTCACAATAATATCAGGAGCACCTAAATCCAACAGTCTTTTTAGACGGTTGTTCCGGTTTATCACCCGACGATACAGGTCATTTAAATCCGAAGTCGCAAAGCGACCCCCATCCAACTGCACCATGGGGCGTAGTTCAGGAGGTATTACCGGCAAAACATCCAGTATCATCCACTCTGGGTTGTTGGTCGATAGGCGGAAGGATTCCGTCACCTCTAGCCGCTTAATAGCTCGGCCTTTTCTCTGTCCGGTAGTATTAGTGATTTCTTCCTTAAGCTCCACGGACATTTTTTCCAATTCCACTTCTGACAGAAGCTCCTTAACTGCTTCGGCACCTATGGAAGCAACAAAACTGTCCCCATACCTATCTCGATTATCCCTATATTCCCGCTCGTTCAAAAGTTGCTTTCTGAGTAAGGGCGTATCACCTGGGTCTATAACGATATAGTTGACAAAGTAAATCACCTTTTCCAATACCTTGGGCGACATATCCAGAAGAAGTCCCATGCGGCTGGGTATCCCTTTGAGATACCATATATGGCAAACAGGCGCCGCTAACTCAATATGCCCCATGCGTTCTCTTCTAACCTTAGAGGTAGTCACTTCCACACCACAACGGTCACAGACAATTCCCCTGTGACGTACCCGTTTATACTTACCGCAGTGACACTCCCAATCTTTTACGGGACCAAATATTTTTTCACAAAAGAGACCTTCTTTTTCCGGCCTTAAGGTTCGATAGTTTATGGTCTCAGGTTTTTTTACCTCGCCGCTGCTCCATGAGCGTATTTGTTCCGGCGAAGCTAGGGATATTTTGATCCGCTCAAAATTATTTATGTCTGACAAATCATACTCTCCCTTCCAGAAGATTATAGGCACCCTGAATACTGATTGATGCTGGTATTATTAATAAAGTTTACCTCCCTAACTGACATCGGCTCATTCTGCTTCCTAATCAATTAGGTCATCCAAGTCATTATCTTCCTCTTCTTCGTTGTGCATCCCAAGATCCTCTCCACTCACTTGGTGGATTAAAGCCTTGGCTACATTACCACCAGCGCTCACTGCTACCTCTGGCACTTCCAGTCCTAATTCCCTGGCCTTATCCTGTTCATTTATATCTAAATCAACATTTTTTATTTGAATTTCGCTGTTGTTGGATCCCAGCATTCTAATATCAAGAGACAAGCTCTGCAATTCTTTAATCAAAACCTTAAAGCCCTCTGGAACACCAGGTTCAGGGATATTGTCACCCTTTACAATTGATTCGTAGGTCTTCAGCCTGCCTACCACATCATCTGATTTTACGGTGAGAATCTCTTGTAAAGTATAAGCCGCCCCATAGGCTTCCAAGGCCCATACTTCCATTTCTCCAAAACGCTGTCCACCAAATTGGGCCTTGCCCCCCAGAGGCTGCTGGGTCACCAGCGAATATGGGCCAATGGAGCGGGCATGGATTTTATCATCCACCAAATGGGCCAGTTTGAGCATATACACATATCCTACGGTTACTTCATGGTCAAAATTTTCTCCGGTTCGACCATCTCTCAGAATTGCCTTACCGTTCTCCGGTAATCCCGATTCTAGACGTAGTTCCCTGATGTCCTCTTCGGTAGCGCCATCGAATATGGGAGTGGCAATCTTATACCCCAGTTCTTTAGCAACCCATCCCATGTGACACTCCAAAATCTGCCCGATATTCATTCGGGAGGGAACTCCCAAGGGGTTCAATACAATCTGAACAGGTGTCCCATCTGCTAGGAATGGCATATCTTCTTCCGGTAATATCCGAGACACTACCCCTTTGTTACCGTGGCGTCCAGCCATTTTGTCGCCTTCCGAGAGTTTTCTCTTTTGCGCAATGTATACTCTTACCAAGCGATTTACTCCTGGGGGTAATTCATCCCCATTTTCACGGGCGAAACGTTTTACCGCTACTATTTTTCCGGCTTCTCCATGAGGTACACGCAGGGAGGAGTCCCTTACTTCACGAGCCTTTTCCCCAAATATCGCCCGCAGCAAACGCTCTTCAGGAGTTAACTCAGTTTCACCCTTGGGTGTAACCTTGCCCACCAGTATATCATCAGGCCTTACTTCCGCTCCTACCCTGATAACTCCCTGATCATCCAGGTTCTTGAGCATTTCTTCTGATACATTGGGTATATCGCGAGTGATTTCCTCGGGCCCTAGTTTGGTATCTCGGGCCTCACATTCGTACTCTTCTATATGAATGGAAGTAAATATATCTTCCTTGACTACTTTTTCTGATATAAGGATGGCATCCTCGTAGTTATAGCCCTCCCATGGCATAAATGCTACCAGAATATTACGCCCCAGAGCTAGTTCCCCATTGTCAGTACTCGGACCATCAGCGATTATCGTATCCGCTTCCACATGCTGGCCAACTTTGACGATAGGCCTCTGATTATAGCAGGTACCCTGGTTGGAACGCATAAACTTTAACAAAGGATAATTAATTGTTTCGCCATCATCAGTCTCAAATACAATCCGAGAAGCGCTTACCTTTTTAGCAATACCAGATTTTTTCGTGACTACCACGGCACCAGAGTCCTTAGCAGCCTTATATTCCATACCTGTCCCCACAACCGGGGCTTCGGTTTTAATCACGGGAACGGCCTGCCGCTGCATATTAGCTCCCATTAAAGCACGGTTTGCATCATCGTTTTCCAGAAAAGGGATCAGGGCAGTAGCTACACTGAATACTTGCTTAGGGGAGACATCCATGTAGTCCACTTGCTTAATGGGAACTTCTAAAATATCCTCGAAAATTCTGATTTCCACCCGTTCATCCTTGAAATAGCCATTTTCGTCCAGAGGCGCATTAGCCTGAGCTACAACATATTCATCTTCCTCATCGGCAGTCAGATAGACGATTTCGTTCGTTACTCGGCCCGTTTTCTTGTCGACTTTGCGATAGGGGGTTTCAATAAAACCAAAGTCATTAACCCTGCCAAAGGTTGCCAAGGAGCCAATTAATCCAATGTTAGGGCCTTCTGGGGTTTCTATGGGACATACTCGGCCATAATGAGAATGATGCACATCTCGAACCTGGAAACCGGCCCGTTCACGAGTCAGACCTCCTGGCCCCAGAGCGCTCAGACGTCTCTTATGAGTGAGTTCAGCCAAGGGATTGGTCTGATCCATAAATTGTGATAACTGAGAACTGCCGAAAAATTCCTTCACCGCAGCAGTTATAGGACGTATATTAATCAGAACCTGAGGGGTCAGAGTCTCCACATCATGTATGCTCATGCGCTCTCGAACCACCCTTTCCATACGTACCAGGCCAGTTCGGAACTGATTTTGGAGGAGTTCCCCAATAGAGCGTAGTCGCCGATTACCAAGGTGATCGATTACGTCCGTTTTGCCCTCATTTTTTATCAGCTTTAATATATAACCTACAGTAGTAGTTATATCTTCAACCGTGAGATAACGAGTTTCTACCGGAATATTCAATCCCAGCTTCTTATTCACTTTATACCGCCCTACCACCGCCATATCATAACGGCGAGGATCAAAAAACAGATTTTTTAATAGCTGGGTAGCAGCATCTTCGGTGGCCATCTCACCGGGTCTCAGCCGTCGGTAAAATTCAAGCAAAGCCTCTTTCTTACTGGTAGTGGTATCTTTCTCCAAGGTCTTAACAATAGCTTCGTCATTTTCATACAGCTCTAGTAATGCTTCATTGGTTTCAAAACCCAGAGTTCGCAGCAAAACTGTAACGGGTATTTTTCTGGTTTTGTCGATGCGGGTGTAAATTATCCCGGCACTATCCATTTCTAGTTCAAACCACGCGCCGCGGTTGGGAATGACCGTTGCCCCAAATAAGGAGTTCCCGGCCAGATCCAGCTTTTCATTAAAATAGACTCCAGGTGATTTTACGAGTTGGCTTACTACCACCCTTTCTGCCCCGTTAATGATAAATGTACCTTTATCCGTCATCAGGGGTAAATCACCCATGTATACTTCCGATTCCTTAATTTCGCCGTTTTCTTTGTCGGTCAGCCTTACTTTCAATTTCAATGGAGCTTGAAAGCTTACATCCCTCTCCTTACATTCCTGGACAGAATATTTGGGCTCGCCCAAGTTGTAGTCGACAAAATCAAGTTCTAGTTTTCCACTGAAATCAGAAATCGGAAATACTTCCTTCAGGGCCGTTCGCAAACCCTCGTTTAAAAACCATTGGTAAGAACTCAACTGGATTTGAATGAGATTGGGCAACTCAATTACCTCTTTTATCCGAGAATAATTGAGCCTCTTAGTGCCTCCATATTGTACGATATGAGCCGCCATTAAATTCACCCCTTTTTCAAAATTAGCAAAAGAGTGAAAAGCAAGGCCTAACCTTAAACCTCGCTTTCTATTCAAGCCTATATTGCTACTCTATTGTCATAGTTTGCCATTATCCAACTTGAATGGCAATTATTAATGCTATCATAACTATTTGTGACAGTCAAGAAACTTGCCAAAAATATTTTACTTATTCAATTTTTCTTGAACATCCTGTTC
>JAQUUV010000044.1:0-3832 GCA_028693695.1 Syntrophomonas sp. | reverse complement strand
TTAGTGCGTGACAAACCCTCAACGCACAAAAGAGGTGTCATTAACAACACCCCTTTTTGCGGTTGATTTTACTATTTAACTTCTACGCTGGCTCCTGCTTCTTCCAACTTAGCTTTAATATCATTGGCTTCTTCTTTGCTAATCTTCTCTTTGACCGGCTTGGGAGCTTCGTCAACTAGGGCTTTGGCTTCTTTTAGGCCTAAAGCAGTTATTTCTCTAACTACTTTGATAACATTGATCTTCTTTTCTCCAGCACCAGTCAGTATTACGTCAAACTCGGTCTGCTCTTCGGCAGCCGCAGCTGCGACTGGGGCGGCTGCAGCCATCATCGGGGCAGCTGCGCTAACGCCAAATTCCTCTTCTAATGCCTTAACTAATTCAGATAACTCAAGAACTGTAAGTCCCTTAACAATCTCGATAACTTCCTGTACTTTACTCATTATCAATATCCTCCTTAAAATATGTTCATTTATTTGGAATGCTAATTTTTTAGCTGGCTTCTTTTTGCTCCCGAATTCCATCCAAGGCTCTTACTAATCCTGTCAGGTTTGCATTCAGAACACGTACGAATGAAGTTATTGGTGCCTGCATGGTACCAACCACCTGGGCTAGCAGAACATCGCGTGGTGGCAGTTGGGCCAGGTCTTTAAGTCCCTCCGGCGCCAACAACTGGCCTTCCAGGATGCCTATTTTGACCTCAAGTTCCTTATTGGTCTTAGCGAAGTCAAAAATGGTTTTGGCAGGCCCAACCGGGTCATTCTGGCTGAAAATAACCGCATTGGGACCGGTAACCTGCAGAGCAATATCCTCATACCCAGCTTCTTTCAGGGCAAAACGGAACATAGTGTTTTTAAGAACCCGATATTCGACTCCAGGAACACGGAGCTTTCGTCTTAATTCAGTAATCTGATCTGCGTTAAGCCCCCGAAAATCGGTGCATACTACCAACATGGAATTTTCCAGCTTTTGCTTTATTTCTTGTACTACCTGTTTTTTCTCTTCAATCTTGGACATTCATTTCTCACCCCCTTATATTAGAGAATTTGATTTAACTCGAAAATAGACAACGATAGAAGCTTATATCCTGACATTTTAACAGGCGCTTATGTCCTGCAAGCAGGGGACTTGTTAATACTGCATATTAATGAAAAAACCCCTGCTAACAATCCTGCAGAGGTTCCTAACCGCCACCTCCCTATAAGAGACTAGCAGTTACTATCTTGATAAACCTCAGCAGGCAAAATATTTTTAAGGCTTTCGCCACCGGCTTTCTACAGCTTTAATTTTCAGTTTTTCTTACAACCTATTCTCTACTTGTTGGCTGCAATTAATACGAGTGCATTAATTTTTACCCCCGGCCCCATCGTGGAACAAATGTTTACCGAACGCATATACTGTCCTTTAGCAGCAGCTGGTTTAGCCTTAAGAAGCGCTTCGGTAAATGTATTTAGGTTATCCTGCAGCTTTTCAATATCAAAGGATACCCTCCCGATCGGCACGTGTACAATGGACGTCTTGTCTACCCGGAACTCAATTCTACCGGCTTTCAGTTCCTTTATGGTACGCTCCACATCAAAGGTAACTGTTCCTGCTTTAGGATTAGGCATCAAGCCCCTAGGTCCTAATATCTTACCCAGCTTACCAACTACCCCCATCATATCGGGCGTAGCTACAGCTACATCAAAATCGAACCAACCTGCCTGAATCTTTTCTGCCAAATCATCGGCTCCCACATAGTCGGCTCCGGCCAGTTCCGCTTCCTTAACTTTCTCCCCTTTGGCAAAAACTAATACTTTGAGGGTTTTACCTGTTCCATGCGGTAAACTTACTGTCCCTCTAACCTGCTGATCAGCATGCCGGGGATCTACGCCCAGTTTAATATGGGCCTCCACGGTCTCATCAAATTTTGCAGTTGCTAACTCTTTGACCAGTTTTAGAGCTTCAACCGGCTCATATAACTTGGTTTTGTCTATCTTACTGATAGCATCACGGTACGCTTTTCCTCTTTTCAATCTAACAACCTCCTTGTGGTTAATTCGGATATTATCCTCCCACGTTGTAGCCTGCACTTCAGGAACATTCTTAAGTTTCAATTCTAGTCAATAACTTCCAGGCCCATACTGCGAGCCGTGCCTTCAATCATTCTTATAGCCGCATCCATATCAGCAGCACTTAGGTCTACTTTTTTCATTTCGGCAATTTCCAATAATTTGGCGCGGGGAACCTTACCTATCTTCTTTTTCTTGGGGTCTCCAGAACCTTTAGGTACGTTGGCTGCCTTTTTCAGAAGATCCGAAGCAGGCGGTGACTTAAGTTCAAAACTAAAAGAGCGATCTTCGTAGATGGTTATTTCTACGGGTACGATGTATCCAGTTTGATTGGCGGTCTTGGCGTTATATTCTTTGCAGAAGCCCATTATATTAACTCCATATTGACCTAAGGCGGGTCCCACCGGCGGCGCTGGTGTCGCTTTACCTGCCGCTATCTGCAACTTAACTCTGCCCTTAACTTTTTTGGCCACAATTACACCTCCTTATATTTTATTTATTTGTTCATAATCCAGTTCTACAGGGGTCTCCCTGCCAAACATAGAAATATTAACCCTTATCTTGCCTCGATCTGTCAATACTTCCTTTACTACCCCTTCAAAATTCTCAAAGGGACCGCTGTTGACGCGAATACTTTCGCCAATATCAATATTGATGATCCTAGGCTTCTTACCCATAAGACCCATCTGGGTGAGGATTTTATTGATTTCATCGTCCTGTAAAGGAATTGGCTTGGTACCGCTACCTACAAACCCAGTAACCCCGGGGGTATGATGCACCACGTACCATGAATCTTCATCCATAATCATGTTCACGATCACATAGCCAGGAAATACGCGTTTAGTGGTAATCTTTTTTTTGCCGCCCTTGTATTCTACTTCCTGTTCTTCGGGAATGATTATTTGGAATATTTTATTTTGCATATTCATGGACTCTACCCGTTTGGTCAAGTCTACCTTTATTTTGTTTTCGTAGCCCGAATAGGTATGTACCACATACCATTCGCCCTTTTTCTGATTTTCATTGATCCCGGACTCCAGGTCATTATCACCGGGTATAACTGCATATCCCTCATGCTGTATTTGCTCTTGGGAGGTAATTGAAATCATCTCCTCTTTTATACGAAGACCTTCATTAACTTTTCCAGTACCCATGAAAGTCCGCTGTCAAAAAGCCAAATTACCATAGCCACAAAGGCTACTGCAAACAGAACCACGCCAGTATACGCAAGCAACTGGGCTCTTCCTGGCCAATGCACCTTTTTCAACTCATTTAATACAGTGACAACGTAATCTCTTCCATTTCCCCACCAGTTTTTGACATTACTATCATTGCCCGTTGAGACATTACTCTTAGCCATTATTATTCACTTCCCCAGGTTTACTTAGTCTCTCTGTGAACTGTATGGGCGTTGCAAAATTTGCAATGCTTTCTAACTTCCATCTTCTCGGTAGTCTTCTTTTTGTCCTTGGTGGTTCTATAATTACGTTGCTTACAGTCTGTACATGCTAATGTAATCCCTACCCTCACCACGACACCTCCATCCTGCGCATAAAAATACTACAATACTCTAGCACATCGCCACGAACTATGTCAACCATGTCTCCCTGAAGGGGTTTGAACTCTCTATTCGTTTTAGCCTCCGATACTGATAACAACGCCAGAGCCCACAGTTCTTCCACCTTCACGAATAGCAAATCTTAGTCCTTCTTCTATAGCTATCGGGGTAATCAGGTCGATGGTCATATCGATGTTGTCGCCTGGCATTACCATCTCTACTCCTT
>JAQUUV010000279.1 GCA_028693695.1 Syntrophomonas sp. | reverse complement strand
TCAGAACTATAAATACTGGAGAGGTAAATGTTATTTAAATCGTTGACGTCCTGGCGTTGCTGACCGGCCAGTTGGAGCCTAACATCATAACGATCTTCCCCGTCAGAAAACTGGCTTACTACCGTCCCGGTGAATAGCGTATGGATGGTTTGAGCGATCTGGGCGGTACTCACCCCAAGATCAGCAGCTTCCTGATTTTTAACCACCAGTTTCATCTCCGGTTTGCCGGGCTTAAAACTGCTGCTCACGTCTACAACTCCAGGTATGTCTTCTAGTATGCGCTGAGCCTTTTCGGCATAAACCTGCATTTGATCCAGATCATATCCCTGGAGGCGGAACTGCCAGCCCTTTTCATCGGTTACACCCTGATTAAAAAGCATCGATACCCTGGTGCCGGGGATGGTCTTCAGCTCCTGCCGCATGTCAGCCAATATCTGCTTAATTGTACGGTCGCGTTCATTTTTGTCATTCATTTTCACATAAATAGTAGCCTGATCGGTTTCAATAGTGGAGTAAACCTTCAGTACTTCCGGGTAGCTGCGCAAACAGTCCTCTACCCGGCTGGTAATATCTCTGGCTGCACCCAGGTTTAAACCGGAATCAAATTCAACTATCATGGTGGACTCACCCATATCGCTGCTGGGGACAAATCCCGTCCCCATAAAAGGAATTGCGATGAGACTGCTTACAAAGAGCATGAGAGCTAAACCCATAGTCAACCAGCGGCGGTGCAGAGACCAGGACAAGACTTTTACATATTGATGGGTGAAAACATCAAAGCCCCGATTAAACCAGGCTAAAAACCTTCCCAGGGGGCCACCGGGAGTCAGTTCCTCCCTATCTAAATAACGGGAAGATATTAACGGCACCAGGGTAAAGGAAACTAAGAGTGATACCAATACACTAAAAACTACAGTAATTCCGAATTGCTTAAAGAACTGGGCTACCTGACCGGTCATCATGCCGACTGGCAGAAAAACTGCGATTACAGTAAAAGTAGTGGCAGCAACCGCTAAACCTATTTCGGTGGTTGCATCCCGTGCAGCATCCAGGGGAGATTTCCCCATTTGCAGGTGGCGGGTGATATTCTCAATTACTACTATAGCGTCGTCAATTAATAATCCCACGGAGAGGGATAAAGCCATTAATGACATGGTATTAAGAGTAAAACCCATAAAATTCATACATAAAAAGGTGGTTATTATCGAAGTGGGAATGGCAATAGCACCTATTAAAGTACTGCGCCAGTTGCGTAAGAAAAGAAAGACCATAAATACAGCTAAGAGGGTACCCTCAAATATAGTCTGGATCACGTTATTAACTGCGCTCCGAATATTAATGGAATTGTCGCGGACAATATCGATCTTTACGCCCGGGGGCAGCTCTTTAGCTATTTCGGCTATTGCTTTCTTAATGGCATCTGCGACCACTACTGTGTTCTTGCCGGATTGCTTTACGATGCTTATACCTATCGCGGGTTTTCCCTGGAAAAGTGCCAGACTATCTGGTTCTTCTGTGCCATCAACTACCGAGGCAATGTCTTTAACATATACCTGAATCCCGTTACGTCGGGCTACCGGCAGTTGATAAAAATCCTCCACCCTGCGTAGTTCACCGGAGGTACGTAATGTCATTTTTCGTTCTTTACCCGTGAGATTCCCTCCGGGGACCTCCATATTTTGACTTTGTAGACTACTAATGACTTCCGGTATGCTTAAGCCGAAGGATGCTAGTTTATTCTTATCTAAATCAATTTTGATTTCACGTTTTTCTTGACCCAATATTTTTACGGTGCC
This sequence comes from Syntrophomonas sp., assembly GCA_028693695.1. Lineage (GTDB taxonomy): Bacteria > Bacillota > Syntrophomonadia > Syntrophomonadales > Syntrophomonadaceae > PHAA01. The sequence continues at coordinate 815 of JAQUUV010000279.1, read as the reverse complement.
CACACCAGGAATCGTCTCCAGTTGTTTTTTCACCATATCATCCACCAGCCCACTCAGTTCCCGAATGGATTGATCCCCAGTTACGGCCAGTGACATTATTGGCGTAGATGAAGGATTGAAACTGGAAATTATAGGCTCCTCGATGTCTTCGGGCAGCTCTCCCCTTATTCCTCCGAGTTTATCACGTACATCCTGGGTAGCTACCTGAGCCTTGGTTTCCAAAGTAAACTCAGCCCAAGTGGTAACTACACCCTCCTGTATATCGGTGTAGGTATGTTTAACGCCTGATATCTGGCCGATGGCTTCTTCCAGTTTTACGGCGACCTTGGTTTCCATCTGTTCGGGAGAAGCTCCAGGCTGGATAATGGTTACTATTACATAAGGAAACTCAATATCCGGCCAGTCATTAATATTTAAACGAAAATAGCTCAGCAGACCCAGTATTACCAGGGCTAGAATGGATACAGTAACAAATACCGGCCGTTTCAAGCTGAGATTGGTAAGAAACATCTTCTAATCCCCCTGTTCGCTGATAGCTTGAATTCGATCCTGGTCTTTTAGTTTGTTCACATTGCTCACTACTATGGGTTGGCCTTCTTTCAACCCATCTTTGATTTCAACCATCTGGTCCATTATGGCTCCAATCTTAACCTCCTGCCGTTTGGCCTGCCCTCCCTCAGGAATGAACACATAGTAAAGACCCTTCTGACTGGTAAGGGCATCTTTAGGAATTGCTAGAACCTCCTGATCTTCTCCGGTATATATTTTCACCCGAACAAACATGCCTGAGCGCAGAAGTTGTTCCAGATTATCGA
>JAQUUV010000278.1 GCA_028693695.1 Syntrophomonas sp. | reverse complement strand
AGTATCTAGTATAATTTGGCACACATACTTGTAACTTACAGGCATATTAGTTGAGAGACGTGATTTTTCGCCAGAGGATAAGGTGATTATATGAACCAGCCGAAAGTGTATGCTGACATATCATTTCTAGTAAATTTTACTATGGATTTTATGATTCTCTGGGCAACTGCGAAACTAAGCGAAAAACCAATCCTTTATGGGAGATTCATCATCGCCTCTCTTTTGGGAGGAATTTATGGGGTCGCTTATCTATTCCCGGAAATGAGTGCCTGCTATAGCCTGCCGGCTAAAATATTATTTTCATGCATAATAGTTGTAGTAGCGTTAGGACCTCGCGGCTGGAAGGATTTGAAGAAAACCCTGATATGCTTTTATGGGGTGAGTTTTATCGTGGCAGGTGCAACGATTGCTGTTTCTTATCTTATAAACAACAGCCAGGGTTTGTCTTTTTCGTATTGGTGGTTGCTGGGAGGAATCATATGCGCCTTTTTGCTGGGTAGTTATGGTGAAAAATATTTGTCTCAAAAAATTATTCCTGCTCTGCTTAAATACCGGGTGGAATTGCATTTTGGCAATGTGATTTGTCGGGGAGAAGGTTTTCTCGATACGGGTAATGGACTGCGCGACCCTCTTACCCAACGCCCGGTCGTGGTGGCTGAATATGAGCTTTTAAAAGAATGTTTTCCAGATGACTGCAAGGCTGCTATAGAAAATTATAGTGATGACAATGATATTCTCCATGCCTTGAGCACGAGTAGTTGGGCCAATCGTATTAGGGTTATTCCTTTCTCATCTATTGGTAAAAAGAACGGTTTGATGGTTGGTCTACGTTGTGATGAAATCATTGTTGATCCAGACAAAATCAATTTGCTCTATAAAAACTTGGTGGTAGGTATATATCTGGATAAGCTCAGTGCCAAAGATAATTATCAGTTGCTGATTCCATCTGAAATTCTACAGAAAATATAGGGGGAATGACTGGTGAAGTTAATGGAAAAGTTAAGTTCCTGGAAACTAATTTTTATCAAGTGGTATATCAGAAAAAAACTACCTGACTATGTGCATTATATTGGTTCAGCTGAGATTCTGCCGCCCCCACTTAAGGAACAGGAGGAAATGTCCTTGATTTCCCAGCTGGACAATGGGGATAATGGCAGTGTTAAGGGGACGTTGATAGAACATAATCTGAGACTGGTGGTCTACATAGCCAAAAAGTTCGAGAATACTGGTATAAACATTGAAGACCTGGTTTCTATTGGGACTATAGGATTAATCAAGGCAGTAAACACCTTTGATCCCAAGAAAAACATTAAACTAGCCACTTATGCTTCACGTTGTATTGAAAATGAAATACTAATGTATTTGCGTAGAAATCTAAAAAACCGGGCCGAAGTATCACTTGATGAGCCTTTGAATATCGACTGGGATGGAAACGAGCTCTTGCTGTCTGATATTTTAGGGACTGAAGGTGACATGATTTTTAAAGTGATCGAGGGCGAAGTGGAAAAATCTTTACTGTGGCAGGCTATGCACAAACTAAATACCAGGGAGAATACGATAATTCAATTGCGATTTGGCTTAAATGATGGAACCGAGAAAACCCAGAAGGAAGTTGCGGATATATTAGGAATATCTCAATCGTATATTAGCCGTTTGGAAAAGAGGATATTAAAGCGCCTGCAGCGGGAGATACGCAAAATTGAGTAAGAGTCAAGGGGACGGTTCTTATGACTCGCTTCGAAGATCTCGAGGGGTGAGTCATAAGAACCGTCCCCTTGACTCTTACTCCTTCGCGTGAGCCTTTGGTAGGCTCTATTTTTTTGTTATTAAATGTTGATGGGTGGACAGGAATAATAATTTACATATTAGTAAATAATTTAAAATACATTATATCGCTAGGGAAGGGGTGAGTTCTTGATTAACAAAGTAGAAATCTGCGGAGTCAATACATCAAAATTACCGGTGCTAAAAAATGAAGAAATGCGGAACCTCTTCACAGCTATGCAAAAAGGTCAGGTAGAGTCTAGAGACAAGCTTATTCAGGGGAATCTAAGACTGGTTTTAAGTGTAATTCAGCGTTTTAATAATAGAGGAGAATTTGTGGATGACCTTTTTCAAGTAGGGTGTATAGGTTTGATCAAGGCCATTGATAATTTTGATCTTAGCCAGAATGTTAGGTTCTCAACTTACGCAGTTCCCATGATTATCGGGGAAATACGTCGCTATTTGCGGGACAATAATGCGGTAAGGGTTTCCCGGTCTCTAAGGGACATTGCCTACAAAGCATTGCAGGTGCGGGAGAGGCTTTTATCAGATAATTCTGCTGAACCGACCATTGCTCAGTTAGCGGAGAAATTAGAAGTAACGCGAGAAGAGGTAGTCTTTGCCTTGGATGCTATTCAGGAACCGGTTTCGCTTTTTGAGCCTATATATAATGATGGCGGAGATCCTATCTTGGTAATGGATCAAATCAGTGACGATAAGAACACGGACACATCCTGGTTAGAAACAATTACTATTAATGAAGCATTGAAAAAGTTAAATGAACGGGAAAAGCATATTGTGTCATTAAGGTTTTTTAACGGCAAAACTCAGATGGAAGTAGCTGATGAAAT
>JAQUUV010000277.1 GCA_028693695.1 Syntrophomonas sp. | reverse complement strand
ATGGTACGCCCGAGAGGAATCGAACCTCCGCACCCGGCTCCGGAGGCCGGTGCTCTATCCACTGAGCTACGGGCGCTTATCGCTTTATGATTATAGCAGAATATGTATAGTAGGTCAAAGGATTACTCAGCATTAGCTAAAGGTTTATTCCTGAACTCGACAATTAGGCATAAAAGCAGCGCCCCGAGGCTAATGCTTGCTGCTGCCAAATAAACGGTATGGCTGGCCTCAATATAGGCTAATGAGTAAATAAGAGTGGCTTGCTTTTTTTGCAAAATCCAAGTAAAAATACTCACCGAAGATGCAATCCCCAGGGAATAGGAAAGATTGCGGTTGGTTGAAATAAAGCCACCTCCATAACCGGCTTTATCCTTTGGAATAGCTCCAAGAACCGAACTGGTATTAGGGGAACCGAACATGCCCATGCCTATACCCAGTAAAACCAGGCCTCCACAAATTTTAATAATCGCATTTCCGGTGTCCAGATTTGCTAAAACCAGGAAGGAAGCAGTTAGAAACAAAAAAGCCAGGCAAATAATCCGGCTAGAGCCCACTTTATCGGAAAGATAACCTGAGAGCGGAGCAACCACCGCCATGCTGACGGGAGTAATGGTCATTAATAAACCGGAATGAGCCGGCGAAATCTGGAGTATGGTTTCCATATAAAAGGGCAGGAGAAAGAATACCGAGGTCTGGGTAAAATAGACCGCTACGGCCATTAAGTTACCGTATATAAAGGTTTTAATTTTAAAAAGTTCAAAGTCTAGCAAGGGATGAACCGCTTTTTTTTCCCATAGGTAGAAAAGGATCATAAGTGCACCTGATGCCAGCAGTAGTCCTATATTTACACCTTGGCCGTTAGAAAGGGAGATTATCAGGGTGGTAACCGCCAAAGCCATCAGAACAATTCCCCGGATGTCGTAGTTGTTACTTTTATGATTAAGATCCTGGGTGGGTAGATATTTATAGCCCAAGTAGAATCCCAACAGGCCAATGGGAACATTTATCATGAAAATCACCGGCCACTGGAATTTTGCCAAGAGTATTCCCCCTAAGCTTGGTCCCATCATATTGCCCATAGCCACCACAGTGCCGGTTAATCCTAGAGCTTTGCCACGCTCACCGGAAGGAAATATATTGGAGATAATGCCAATGCCGGTAGCCATCATCATACTGGCTCCCAGACCTTGGAATGTGCGTGCGGAAATTAGAACGAATAATGAATGGGAGAGGCTACAAGCTAATGAGCCTAGTGTGAAAACCAGAAAGCCATAAGTATATATTTTGTTGCTGCCTACTTTATCCCCCAGCCTGCCAAAGAATATTAATGAAGAAGTAATGACCAACAGATAGGCGGTGATCACCCACTGCACTTCTTCCATATTGACATGGATATCATGGGCTATACTGGGATTTGCAATATTCAATATGCTGCCATCGAGGGTGGAAATAAATATGCCGATGGAGACAATTAAGAATGCCTGCCACTTTAAATCAATTTTCAAAACTCTTATCCTCCCCCGACAAGACCTAAAATTGTTTCATTACTCTATATTATAATTTAAAGTGCGAAATATAATCAGTATTTAATTATATTTGTATGCAGGCATGTAATGGGCTATCAAGGAATGAAACCCTATACGCCATCCTGTTGTAATTGCATCCAGGATGGCTGAGTATCAATAAGTAGGTGGAAAGAACTTAATATTTATGAGCTAGCTAGGATGCGGGTAATCACGTCACTTAGGAAGCGGACTCCGTTTTCGGCCAAATCCAGGGAAATCGTTTCTGTCCCGACTTCAAATAAAATGGCGGTAGGGTAGAGATCCTGGTTATAAGATCCTTTGCCCATAAATATTCCTCGCAAAAGTCCCGGATACAAGCTATCAGCTTCGGCCTTAATTTTCTTAGCATATGCTAAATTGGTTTTCATATTAGGGTTAGAGCGACCGATTACAATCATGACTCGTGAGGTATCTACCCCGTTAATGCTCACGGTGTAGGCACTTGCGGGGGCTGAGTCGCGATGAATATCGAAGGTGGCATCAGGTCCTTCATTTTTCAATAGCTGAGCAACTGTCTTACGGGAGCGGTGATAGGCATTTATATCATGTGGATCATGGGCATTAGTACTATGGGTTACGCTAACTCCGGATTTCTGCAGGGAATCGGCTAGAACATTGCCCACTGCGTATACATCTCCAGCGCCAGGTTGGCTGGCAGTACCGGATGTGGGGGTATAGGATTCATCAGTATGAGTATGGTAGATAACTACATGAGTGCCTGGGGCAGCCTGTACAGGAATACTCTGTTTATTATAGGGAAGATTCATAGCGCTAACACCCAAACTATTATTGGCGGAGTCTTCTTCTTTAGTCACAATACCTGCTACGGCATTCTTGCCGTCTACTTTTAATACAATATACTGGACATTACGTTCATCAATGTACTGGTCATCGACCTGTACGGGCAATCCTGTCTCTAATATGGTAACTCCCAAAGTATCCTTTACCACATAATAAGAATTGGTCTGTTCGCTTTCATCAGACCGCAGGGCATAAGGTTTAGGGAGGGAAGGAGCGTTCATGGTATTTAAAATATAGGCGCCTATCATAATTGTTATGAGGAT
>JAQUUV010000276.1 GCA_028693695.1 Syntrophomonas sp. | reverse complement strand
AATTTCACATAAAAACTTTATAAGATTTATGCCTTAGCATGCAATGAGCGGGTTTTAACCCGCTCATTGCATGCTTGAATAGTGATTTAATATATTTGCTATAGTGCTCTTGTGGTTTTATGTTCACAGAAGCTTAAGCATTCTTATTTTCTACAGGTTTGGCATATTTAAAATTGACTTCCCCTTTATATTTGGGTATCAACAGACTTTCGCTTTTCTCTATAGTTATTCCTTGACCCAAATACCTTAAAAACTCTACTGGACCACCTTTTGATTCTAAATTATTAACCATTTTTTCACTGTTGCCGATAGCTTTAATAACAAAAGGACTGGTATATGATTTACTATTTATTATTATTTTAGCTCCTCCTGCTTCTATTGCACTGCTGGCAATCAAACGTTCATCGTTGACCGATATTGCTTCTGCTTCTGCAACTATTAACTGATTTATAACATTACGTATATCGGCATCATGGACTAAAAGATTTCGGTCCTTTATTGGTGATGAGTCGCCATCGGAAAGGGTCACTACTATTCCCTGGCCTTCTACATCAACAGCTCCCGCCAGCATTTGGTTGTTTTTTAAGTCAAGCGATAGCTGATTGTATGAACTCTTATCGGCACTATTACCTGATTGCAGAACATCGGCATTAGGGGCATTAGTACATCCAACCATCCCCATAGCAATAAATACAATAATAGTAATGATGCTGATGGAAAGAGATTCTCTTTTAAACTTGGAAATCATGCGAATCCTCCTTTTAATATTAGATTTTTGTGATAGCATCCTGGTTGTTCCGGGAACCCATTGGGGGGTAAGCGTCATTTCTAATACGCGGATAATAGCATGTCCATACTCTTTATGTTTTTCCGGTTTCAATGATGATAAAACCAGCGCATCACAGGCCAGTTCACAATCCTGATGCATGCGATAAAACCCATACCAAATTATTGGGTTAAACCAGTGTAGAATCTGCACTACTACCGTTAGCCAATTTATTATGATGTCTTTTCGTTTCCAATGAGCTAATTCATGAAATACGATATATTTCAATTCGATATCAGTAAGGCTTTTCATAAAACTGTCTGGCAGCAGCAACCATGGTTTTATAGGACCAAACAGTGCCGGTGTACTGGCTTTATTCGTAATTACTAGAGGAATGTCATTGGTAATATTCATCTCTAATTTGCAGGTTTCTACAATACGGATAATTGATGCACTATTGGCTTTAGGCTCAGTTCTAATTTGATACCAGAGCTTTAAGTTGATTAATATCGTATATCCAAGCAGGAGAGCAACTCCTATAAGCCACAATATGATTAAAGCAGCTTTCCAGTCGACTACTTCGAAATCTGTTGGTATAGGTTTAGCTGCAGAATCAGTTTTAACTTGTTCTAAGTTTGAGGCTAAAGGAATAGTATTGATCGCTAATTTGCCGGGGGAATTCCCCGTTTCCGTTGATAGTGTCTTTATTTTTACAAAGCTATCAGGCTGATTACTGAAAACGCTTTGTAGAGAATCAAGTTTAACAAAGTTATACATGCTCACGGGACTTTCAGGGATAAAAGGAATGATTAATTTCAGCAGCAGTAGAAACCATATATAATAATGCCAAATAGCACCTAAGGTGCTTTTAAATGCAAATTTCACTACCAGAATGAGAAAAACCAATATACTTCCCATTAGCGATGAAAGTACTATCCAATCAAAGATAGATGAAACTCCTTGCACTGCAGACATCTCCTTTACTCCCTACCGTCGATAATACGTTTAAGCTCCTTAATGTCCTCTTCCGACAACCTCTGTTCGTCTATAAAATTAGCCAGCATTAAATTTAGAGAGCCGTTAAATACCTTTTTCAAGAAAGTCTCGCTTTCAACCCTGATACCTTCATTTTCTGAAACCATAGGATAATATAAGTACGCCTTTCCTTCCTTATGAAATCCAAGAACCTTTTTATCGACTAATCGTCCAATCAGAGTTTTAATGGTTTTGGGCTTCCAATCGGTATTGTTATCCAATTGAGCTATTACCTCATTTGCTGTTATTGGCGAATTTCCCCAGATAACTTGCATTACCTGCCATTCGGCATCAGATATTTGTGAAAATTCTTTCATTTTCAATGACCTCCTTTACGCTTACACATGTAATATATAACTATAGATTACATGTGTAAGTGGAAATTGTCAATACATGTTATTTGATCCAGTAATTTTATCATGAAGACGAAGATGGCTTTATCAGCAGAATTTCTCCCATGTTCGCTGGTCAAGATCGCCAAGACGCCTGGAGATAGTTGGTTATAATTCGACAGATTAGGGAAACTGCAAGTTATGTTTGATTATATCGTACCTACTGATAAGAAACCGAGCGGGACCTGTTCCAGGACGGGTATGACAATCATAAATAATGAGGTTCGCCAGCAAATCGCTGCCAATCCCGATAATTATTTTGTCGGGAATATGGGCTTTAACGGCATTGCCGAAAATTTTTAAAGGCATGCTGGTTGCCCTTCCCGAACAAAAACCGGATTAGATTCTAGAATTGTAAGGCAAGTAGCCCGAGCGAATAAAAAAGCTGCTTGATTTTTGCAAATAATTGAGCACAGTGACGAAATTATGGAGAAAGGAAAACGGG
>JAQUUV010000043.1:6711-12049 GCA_028693695.1 Syntrophomonas sp. | reverse complement strand
ATTCTTTTAATATTACAGCAAGGGTTATAAGAGCACGATCTCCTTCTAGGTGTCCAAAAAGATCGTTAATTTCTTTCATACCATCCAGATCCATAAAGAAAAGCCCTGTTTTCTTTTGAATTCTTGGTGCCAAATCGAGTTGTTGTTGTGACATAGTGAAGAAACCACTCCGGTTGTATAACCCGGTTAAATCATCGGTCATCGACTTCTCTGATAGTTTTCTTATCAACCCATTTCTTTCAATAGCATAATTAATTACCCTTTTCAAAAGTGCTGGTGTTATCTCATTTTTCATGAGATAATCCTGAGCCCCTTTTCGTACTGCATCCAGAGCAACCAGTTCATCAGTTAAGCCACTGAGTATAACTATTGGTATATCTTTATGTTTGTCAAAGAATTCCTCGAAGGTTCTAATGCCAGAAGAATCGGGAAGGTTTAAATCCAGCAGAATTATATCGCAACTATTCTGCCCAAGCATTTCCATGGCTTGAGTAAGACGCTCTGCAATATGTAATTTATAGCTAACCCCTCCTGTTTCTGACAACACCTGTTGAAGTAAAAGCCGGTCTCCGGCATCGTCTTCAATTATTAGTATCTTGATAGATTTATCCATAGTAACCTCACTATTCACTCATATTATATGGCAACTTTACCACAGTTAACCAGAAGCCTTCAATATTTTGAACTACTTTGATAAAACCGTCAAGAGTTACTGGTTTTGTAATGTAGCAGTTTGCCCCTAATGTATAGCTTTTTATAATGTCAATTTCCGCATCGGATGTAGTCAAAACCACAACTGGAATTCGACGTAATTGGGGGTCGCTCTTTATCCCTCCTAAAACTTCCCGGCCATCTTTTTTAGGAAGATTTAGATCTAGCAGAATAATGTCAGGTTGGACGCTTTTTTCGTAGGGTGGTTGGTTACGGAGGTACTTCATCGCTTTTATACCATCATCTACAACCTGTAAATCAATTATAATTCTCGCCTCTCTTAATCCTTCCTTTATTAATTCAACATCACCTGGATCATCTTCAACCAGCAGAATTCTAGCCAATTTATTCTCTTCCAAATTAACACACTCCTTCTACATTCCAAGAAAAGTGGAATACGGTTCCCACTCCATAAAGCGATTCAAACCAAATTTGGCCTCCGTTAAGCTCAACTATTTTTTTGCATACAGCCAGTCCAATACCGGTCCCGGGGTATTCCTCCTTGGTATGGAGGCGCTGAAACATCTGAAATATCCGCTCCTTATATTCTGGTTCTATACCTATGCCATTATCTGCAACAGAAAAAACATATACTGCCCCTTGCTGTTCGGCTTTTATATGTATTTCGGGTATCCGTTGTGCCTTGAACTTTAGAGCGTTACTCAGGAGATTCATGAAAAGCTGCCGTAGCTGGACTGAATTTCCGCAAATGTTGGGCAAATCATCAATTATAATTTGGGCACTATTTTCATTGATAGCATGTTCCATATCTCGAAGCACATGTGAAATAACCTGATTACAGTCCACGATAGTTTGTTCAACATCATTTTGTTTGCCAACTCTGGAGTAAGTTAATAAGTCGTTAATTAATCCCTGCATTCTAGTGGCACCATCAACAACATAATGAATATATCTATCGGCATCGGCATCTATAGCACCTTTATATCGCCTCTCCAGAAGCGTAATAAAACTAGCTATCTTCCTTAATGGTTCCTGCAAGTCATGGGATGCTACATAGGCAAACTGCTCCAATTCTTTATTGGAAATCTCAAGTTCCTCTTTTTGCCTAAGTATTTGAATTTCCGCCAGCTTATGTTCTGTTATATCATGACTGAATACAGCTAACATTTCAACCTTACCATCCTGATCTAATATGGGAAACATAGAATTATCGAAGTAGAGATTATCACGTTTATCCTGAAATTTAACCGGCTCACCGGTTTCAACCAACTTGCTGATGTATTCCATACGATTTCGAGCAACATCCAAAGGGAATACTTCATTAACATGCCGACCTATAATATCTTCTAATTTCATATTCAGGCGCTGGGCAGCAGTCTCATTCAGGGTGAGTATATAGCCTTGGTTACTATACAGAAAAGCGGATTCATTAGAGGCATTAAGTAAAGCTTTTACGGTAGCTTCACTGCTAATTAATTGATCCGCCTCTTTACGCTCCCTGGCATCATTTGTGGGAATCATTTTCACTTGTTCCTTTCTCTTTTTTAAGAATTATCAATACAATGTTAGCAACTATTTCCATATTATTAAGTTCTATCACATTTACATAATTCCTGCTCTAAAATTATTTTTTCATTTTTTTGCTAGCGGTATAGAAAGATGTATCAAATATTATAAATTGACAACATAGAGCCGGACTAGTTAAAGACCAGTCCGGCTCTATGTTAGTAAAAACAATATCAATTTGTCTAATCGCTATCCCCGCCGCCGAGGAAGCTGCCCAGTAATCCTGCGCCCAGCACAGCACCGCCTATTCCGCCAATGCCGCCCATTCCTCTTTGTTCTTCTTTGTTACTGAAGCGACCTGCAGCATAGATACGGTCAGCCAGACGAGAGAGGGGCAGGCTCTGTAGGTAGACTAAACCCGGGCCGGTCAGCTTGGCCAGGAATAAGCCTTCTCCTCCAAACAGAGAATTTTTGAAACCGCCTACAAACTGGATATCATAGTCCACCGAGGGAGCAAAGGCTGCCAGGCAACCGGTGTCCACCCGCAAAGTTTCTCCTGCGGCCAGCCTTTTTTCTACTATAGTCCCGCCGGCATGGACAAATGCCAATCCGTTGCCCTCCAGCCGTTGTAGAATAAAGCCTTCCCCCCCGAACAAACCAGCTCCGATCCGCTTGGTAAAGGCTACTTCGATTTCAATTCCCCGAGCGGCACAAAGGAAGGAATCTTTCTGACACATAAACTGGCCACCCAGTTGTTGAAGATCCAGACTTATTATTTTACCAGGATAAGGCGCACCAAAGGCTAGCTTACTTTTATTGTTGCCATTATTAAGAAAGGTGGTAATGAAAAAACTTTCTCCGGTTATGGCACGTTTGAAGCCTTTAAAAATACCGCCTCCGGTGGAGGTCTGCATCTCTATACCCTGCTCCATGAACATCATGGCTCCAGCTTCGGCTCGTACTCCTTCACCGGGGTCTAGTTCAATCTCTACAATCTGCATGTCGTCTCCATAAATCTGATAATCTATTACGTCAGTCATTTTTTTCCATCTCCCTTTTAAATAATTTTTCGTACCAGTGAACAAATGTGATAGGTATTGCGGGCTCCGCGACCCGATTCATTAATTAATTCTCTAGCCATCTTATGAATTCCTTGTTTTTTTACTTTTTTGTCGGAAAAATACATGGCCAAAAGGCCTTCTATGACGGTTTTCTCAAAACCGGGATGTGGTAATTGGCTGGCTCTACTATGTGCTTCCCGAATAAATATTTTAAAACGATTCATCATTTCTTCTTGATCGGAATAATAGAAGGTAAAATTCAGGTCGCCTCCAGCACGGTCTTCTTCCTGATCTATGAAGTAATCTAACAAAATATGTAGGCCGCATATCCAGGGGAAATAGGTCTGTACTATAATCTGGCTATCGCTACGGCTTATATAACGCTGGGTAGCCAATCCAAATAGCGCGAATAGAGCCAAGGTCGAGCCGCTAGCAGCGGCAAACTCATTCCACAGCACATCTGGATGCCCGCAAAGATGTGAGTTAGCCCAATCTATCAAGGTCTTTTCTCTGTGCTCCCAAGTTATGTGTTTCTTTACCTGGAGATCAATGTATATTTGGGCCAGTTGAATTAGATCTGGATAAACCACGTCATAGGAAGGCATCTGCTCCAGGCATTGACGACATTCCTCTACCAGCTTGACAATATAGCCACCGTCATCCTGGTAAGGATAACTTCGATAGTAACTATGTAACTCAACTCCAGGGCTAAGTGCGTCCAAGAGGGATTCGTGCAGCTCGCGAAAAGCCACTCCATCCAAGCAATTAGCTCTATCACAAAGGTTGTCCAGATAGTCACACAGGGTTTGATAGGCAATTATTAGCTTTAATAGGAGCTCTTCGTGCTCCGAATAAGGAACTGCAAATACCGCTCCACCCTGGCAGTGAAAGTCTTTGCCGGCGATACTGTTCAAGGCCTGCACCCGCAATTCCTCGTCCACGCACTGAGACGCTTCTTTTTTCCAGTGTTTTAAGAGTCTTTTTACTTTGGGCAGCGTATAACTGATGTAATGAAACAGGAGTCGGGCCTGGCTCCTGCCTGTTTTACAGCGATATAATACCTCGGCACGATTTTTCTCGGCTTTAAATTCTAGGGTACTCATTACCGGGCCACCTCTTGGGAGCTTGGTCGTTCATAATGACTTAGCTTTTGGTAATACGTTTCCAGCAGATAACTAGCCATTAGCTTAAGTTCTTTAATAGCTGGATTAACCGGGAGGATATCCAGATAAGATATTCCCCTGGCAATGAATTGACGTGATAAATGGAGTGAATATTCAACTCCTTTGCTGTCAATAAGGACCTCGATTACCTCAGCCATCTGCTGGGCATTTAGTTGACGAGTTTCCAGAAGCGAACGCAACCAGGCTCCGTAATCCTTGCTTTTCAGTGCATAAATCACTGGAAGGGTGATGTTTCCCTCCAGGAGGTCGGTTCCAACTGGTTTGCCCAGTAAACTGCTTTCAGAAAGGAAGTCCAAGAGGTCGTCTTGTATCTGGTAGGCATATCCGAGACAGAGGCCAAATTGTTCTAAGGCATATACTGACTCGGAGGGCATAGATCCCGCCAATGCCCCTACTTTACAACTAGAGGCAAACAAGCAAGCGGTTTTACCAAAAGTTTTCTCTAGATATTGATCTTCCGTAACATTGAGATCACCGGCCAGGGACATCTGCTTAATTTCCCCGGCGCACATAATGCGGATGGTGGTGGTGACATTCTCCATAATGTCCTGCATACCATGCATATTTATGAGATTGAAGGCACTGGCAAATAAATAATCACCCGTCAGTACACTGGCATGATTCCCCCAGATGCTGTTTATGCTCTCCCGCCCGCGCCTCATCGTGGCATGGTCAATAACATCGTCGTGTACCAGCGAAGCTAAATGGATGAGTTCAACGGCTACGGCTGCGTCTCTGACCACTAACGGGTCATGGGCGGTCATGGATGCGGTCAGAAATACCATCCGAGGCCTGATCATCTTTCCGCTATTTTCCGTTAGATAATCGATGATGTTATCTATTCCTGGATTATCGGCTATTAGAACTTCTTTCATCCGAGTGCGAATCAGGTCAGCAGGAAAAGGATATAAGGTA
>JAQUUV010000043.1:5076-6611 GCA_028693695.1 Syntrophomonas sp. | reverse complement strand
AATCTCATGCCTTCGGTTTTATCTTCGCCGTTATTTCCATGGCCTTTAATTACCGTCCCCAGGCTCTGTAGCTTCGGATCGGAAAAATAGGTCCTGCCTCCGTGATTTTCAAAACCTACCACAGAGACTTTCTGCCCATTGAATTCACTTTCAATTAAAATATTACCTATCAGACGGCCTTCGCGGCCTTCGGTGTATAAAGGGAAAAATCCTAATCCATCCATTACTGTGCCCTCATGAGATTTATAGTAGCTTCCTAGAAGCTGAAAAGCTCCACAGACGCAAAGTGCCGGAAGCCCGCTTTCGATCTGGGCCATTAGTTGATCCGTCTTCTGTAACAGGTCATGGTAAACTAGTCCCTGTTCGCGATCTGAACCGCCTCCCATGAAGATCATATCGATTTGGCTAAAATCTAGTTTCTCATCCAGATGGATGCTTTTTATATCACAATTCAGCCCGTACCATTCCATCCTCTTCTTCAGGCAGACCAGATTCCCGCGGTCCCCATAAAGGTTCATCAGATCCGGGTACATATGAGCAATAATAAACTTCTCCATAAATTCACCACCTGATTATAGTCCCTTTTCCGGTGTTCTTTCTTTTCCCTGCACAGGTGCGGGGTATTTCTTTTGCATTCTAGCCAGGATGTTGCGACTGGCAAAAAGGGTGGTATAAGTACATAGTATGTAGCTTACTTCGCTGTCCAGACTGATTGCTATCTCTATGCCTGCTTCTAAAGATGGCTTGATTATAATATTTTCAGCATCAAACCCGCTGTATTTTACCCGCACTGCCATATCTCCACTACGCTGCCCGGAGCAGATTACCCGGATGATTCGAGCTTCATCATCCGTTATGACCTCTACATCGGCATCCCATATCCAGCTTATATCCCGGCCATCAGCTGCATTGTCGTTAAGGGCGATAAAGAGGTTTTTGGCAGCCGAATCCTGAGCTAGCATGGCCAGGCTCTGGTTTAATCCGGTAGGGTTTTTCACTAGAATTAAAATGACTTTTTTGCCTCGTATAAGAAAGGTCTCCATACGCCCGGCACTGGGCTGAAAATTGGCTATGGCTCTTTGAATTACATTTTCCTGTATTCCCGCCAGCTTTCCCAATGAAACTGCGGCAAGAATATTGTAGGCATTGTAGAAACCATGATAAGGACTATCTATAGGCAGGTGGTCAATTTGCAAATGAATATTGGGATCCATCTGCAAGTCGGTGGCGGTAAAATCAGGCTGGGGATTCCTATTATTACAGTGCGGGCAATGGTATTTTCCCAACTGAGCATAATGATAGCGCGTGTATTCCAGTTCATGTCCGCAAAGAACACAATACCTGCCTTCACGGCTTTCGGCACCGATAAAGCTATCATAATTGCTAGTATCGAAACCATAATACCAATATTTCAAACCCTTTTGATTTTGGAAGTCTACCTGCAGAGGATCATCAGCATTTAAAAGCAATTCTATGTCTGTACCCTTAACCGCTTCTTTAATTAGCTTAATGGTAGTATCCAGTTCTCCATACCT
>JAQUUV010000043.1:3423-4976 GCA_028693695.1 Syntrophomonas sp. | reverse complement strand
GCCATATTATGAGAAGATAATTTATCTGCCTTTTTTCTGGCATTAACCTGTAAGCTGTGGTAAAGTTTTTCATCCTTTAGAACCCTGCAGACAGCGGCAGCTAGTTCACCAGTATCGCAGTCTGTGAGAATTCCGTCTATCCCATCATCCACCATCTCCCGTACTCCTGAGGCTCTTACTGCCACTACTGGAAGCCCGGCTGCCATGGCTTCAATGAGCACCAGCCCCTGGGTCTCGGTGAGTGAAGAAAACACGAAAAGATCTGCGGAGTAGTATGCATTTACTAAAGAGTTGAAGGGCAGAACTCCGGTAAAAATTACATCATCATTTAGAGATAAACCTAAGTCTGTTACTAAGTCCTTGAGTTCTTCTTCTAATGGTCCCTGCGCTATAATAACCAGCGTAGTATCCGGCTGGCTTTGTTTTACCTCTTTAAATGACTGGATTAAAAATGGAATGTTCTTTTCCTGAGTCAGCCTGCCCACAAAGAGGAGAATTCGATTATTTGCAGGTATAGCATAATGCTCACGCAGCCAACCTGCATCTCCACCTTCATATTTGTCGATAGGAACCCCGCTGGGAATAACCGAAATGGGAGTTACAACCTTAAAAGCTCTGATTATTGATTCAATTTCAGCAGAAGGTGTTATGATGTGATTACAGTGGTTGCAGAAATTGCTGCTGTATTTAATGGTGACTTCCTTGGCTAAATCATGGGCCAAAGGCACATAATGCACATACTGATCGTAGCGGGTGTGATAGGTGAAAAGCAGTGGAATACTAAGCTTCTTAGCATAACGCAAACCTACCCTGCCCATCGTAAAGGGTGAATGGACATGAATAATATCCAATTGCAGATCTTTAACAATCGCGTTCATACCGGGATAAATGGGTATAGCCAGCGTAAAATCTGGATTGCTAAGTGAAGGAAGAGAAAAATAGCGATACACATTTTCTTCTATTTCATCATAATTAGGATAACCAGGGGCAAATATGTGTATTTCATGGCCCAAGCGGGTCAATTCTTCTTTGAAATTTGATATTGAAGTCACTACCCCGCTGGTGTAGGGCTTGTAACTGTCGGTAAAGATTCCGATTTTCAAGGCATCATACTCCTTTATACCTCATGGATACAAATCTAATATATACCTTTCTTTCCACTATTTCAACGCTGAGTCCCTCAACATAGCAATAATTAGCTAAGTTGTCCCGGATAGTACTGCGCCAATTCGTCATTTATTCGTTCTAATTCAATATTTAAAGCTTGTAGGTGGGAAGCCATATCAGCCGGATGGGAAGCATAGGTGGATAGTCCATTAATCAACTGGTTGGATGGCATCGAAAATTTTTCCTGCTTATTCTGAATCATTTGTTCTAGCTCATTTTTCTTGACCAGTAATATATCCCGTTCATCCATCGTTTACACCTCATATTCTCCCCCCATGGCTTTGAAAAACGCTCCCCCCCACGTTTAACTCATGCTGGACGATGTTTACTAAGTCAGCGATAAAATCCCCAATCAGCGGCATATTCAAGACTACTATTTGCTGCAT
>JAQUUV010000043.1:0-3323 GCA_028693695.1 Syntrophomonas sp. | reverse complement strand
CCTTAGTTGTTTAGAGAATGAATAGGTGCTGGTATCCGTCCTTTGCGCCTAATAAACTGAGCCGGAGAATTTTCGTTGACCTTCATAACTGGTGCATGACCTAGAAGACCCCCGAATTCAACCCAATCTCCTACTTTTTTACCTGGTACCGGTATGAGTCTGACTGCTGTGGTTTTGCGATTTATCATGCCAATAGCTGCTTCATCAGCAATTATGGCTGATATTATTTCCGCTGGGGTATCTCCAGGAATAGCAATCATGTCCAATCCTACCGAGCAAACACAGGTCATAGCTTCCAGTTTTTCTATATTTAAGGCTCCTGCCACTACCGCATTGATCATGCCTTGATCCTCACTGACTGGAATAAATGCGCCGGACAATCCCCCCACATAGGAGGAAGCCATTGCTCCACCCTTTTTAATCGCATCGTTGAGCATCGCGAGGGCCGCAGTTGAGCCGTGTGCTCCTACCCTTTCCAGTCCCATGGATTCAAGTATATCTGCCACACTATCACCTATTGCCGGAGTCGGAGCCAATGACAGGTCAATAATGCCAAATGGTACATTTAGCCTCTTTGATGCTATCCTGCCCACCATTTCTCCGGTGCGAGTTATTTTAAAAGCAGTATTTTTTATTATGTTAGCCAGATGCCCCAGGCTAACATCAGGGTGATTCCTCACCGCGCTAAGCACCACACCCGGCCCACTAACGCCAATATTAAGAGTGGACTCAGGTTCACCCACCCCGTGGAAAGCCCCGGCCATGAAGGGGTTATCTTCTACCGCATTACAGAAAACCACTAGTTTGGCACAGCCAATTCCATCCCGGTCCGCTGTAAGTTCCGCCGTCTTTTTTATGATCTCTCCCATCTGACAGACGGCATCCATATTTATCCCGGCTTTGGTAGTAGCCACATTTACGGACGAACACACCCTGGCGGTAGTAGCAAGGGTTTCTGGAATAGCCTCAATTAGAGCACGATCCCCTCTGCTAAATCCTTTGTGCACCAGGGCGGAAAAACCGCCAATGAAGTTTACTCCTACCTCTACCGCGGCCCGGTCCAAATATCTGCCAATGACAACCATTTCATCGACCGTAAATCCATCCGCTATAATGGAAACCGGTGTTACTGAAATACGTTTGTTAATAATAGGTATTCCATATTCTTTTTCAATATCATCTCCTACTTTTACCAGTTGCGATGCAAATTGAACAATCTTCTGGAAAATGCGGCGACCGGTCTCTTCACCATTCTGAGCCCGGCAATCCATAATATTTATACCCATAGTTATAGTTCTAATATCCAGGTTCTCAGTCTGTAGCATCCTGACAGTTTCCAAAACCTCATCTTTGCTGATACTAAATGGCATAATCTACCTCCTAATTTTATAGACGCAGACTTTTATAAATTACGCAGACTATAAATATAAATATGGGGACATTCCTTACCCGAAGGGAAGGTGTGTCCCCTTTCCTTAAATCCGATGCATATAGCGAAATATGTCTTCGTGCTGTACAGTTATTTGCAGTTCCATATCCTGCCCCTTCTGCTTCAGTATCCCTCGTAAATCGGCTATGTCTATTGTACTACCTGTAATATCGCATACCATAACCATGGTAAAGAATCCTTGCAGAATGGTCTGGTTAATATCCAAAATATTGATATGCTTGTCGGCCAGAGTAGCTGATATCCCTGCAATTATTCCGACTCTGTCATGGCCCAGCACTGTAATAATGATCTTCTTAACTTCTTCAACCGTGGTCATTTTAAGCCTCCAATTTCTCCACTACCCCGGCGCATCGCCCACATAGGGTAGGATGTTTCTGATTTTTACCAACGCTTAGATCAATAATCCAACACCGTTCACATTTTTCTCCTTCAGCGGCCTGAACTTTCACCCATAAACCAGATACCCCTTCTAACGCAATGGCATCCGTTCCTCGCGATTCTTCTTCGGCCAGATCAACCTTGGAAACAATCAATATTTTGTCCAGTTGTCCAGTGTTTTTCAGTATGGGCATCCATTCCTCATTTGCATAAATGCTGACCCAGGCACCCAGAGAATGCCCAATTACTTTTTTAATACGCGCCTCTTCCAGGGCTTTAGTGACTACTTCGCGCAATACTAGGATTTTATCCATTCTCGCTTCCAGTTCATCATTGATATATAAATCGTTAGAACTGGGCCAACCGAGTAGCTGCACACTTTCTGCTTGCCCATCTTTTTTAATATATCCCCATATTTCCTCACTGGTAAACGCTAAAATTGGTGATAGTATTGCTACCAGAGTATTTATTAGCTGGTAAAGCACGGTCTGAGCAGCTTTTCTTTCCAAGTCATTCGGTTCATTACAATACAGCTTATCTTTGAGAACATCAAAATAAATGTTGCTGAGGTCTACTGTACAGAAATTATGCACGGCATGAAAAACCACATGAAATTCATACTCATCGTAGGCTTGAGTCACCCTGCGAATAAGTTTATCCATCCTTAGTAATGCCCATTTATCGAGCTCAGTAAGCTTATCATAAGGAATTGTATCAGTCTCGGGCGTAAAATCATACAGATTACCCAGGATAAACCGACAGGTATTCCTTATTTTGCGATAGGCTTCGCTGGACTGTTTTATAATATTTTTAGAAACGCTTATATCATTACGATAATCGGCGGACGAAACCCAGAGCCGCAGTATATCTGCACCCATTTCGGCAATCATGGCCAGCGGATCGACTACATTGCCCATCGATTTGGACATTTTATAGCCTTTTTCATCCACCACAAATCCGTGGGTTAAAACCTTTTTATAGGGGGCCACCCCTCTCACCGCAACGGAAGTTGATAGCGAAGAATTAAACCAACCCCGATGCTGGTCGCTGCCTTCCAGGTATAAATCGGCCGGCCATCTCAAATCAGGATGAGTTTCCAGAACCGCCATATGACTGGAACCAGAATCAAACCATACATCCATGATATCAGTTTCTTTGGTAAGGTCTTCGCCACCACAGGCCGGACATTTGAACCCTTCCGGCAATAGTTCCCGGGCTTCCTTAGCAAACCAAATATCGGAGCCGTATTCCGAGAATAGCTTGCTTATCCGGTCAATGGTTTCTTTATTAATAATGGTCTCACCACAGGATGCACAATAGAAAATAGGAATCGGTACGCCCCAGGTGCGCTGCCGGGAAATACACCAATCGCCCCGATCACGAATCATATTGTAAATACGCTCCCGACCCCAGGAGGGTATCCATTCCACACTATCTATCGCCTCGAGAGCATTCTGGCGAAAGCCATCTACCGAAGCAAACCACTGGTCAGTGG
>JAQUUV010000275.1 GCA_028693695.1 Syntrophomonas sp. | reverse complement strand
AATTTTACAGTGCTAATTCTAGTTTCCTCAGAGATTACGTCCTCATATTCCTCAGTTTCCCCATAAGTTTCGTCACGTATATATAAATAGTGGATACCCAGCTCAAAAAGCCGATTTATATAATTATCGTCCAACTCTACCCCTGTTCTGAGCAAAATATTGCCTTCACTGTCTATAATGCTACGACCTAATAACATTCCTTCACTAGCGTAATCTAGGGGTATCTTACGCACCTTATTCACCTGCCTCACAATTAACAATATGCTCTTTTTGAGCAAAAGTACTCCTTATCGTTAATTTTACTCATTTTACCATAAATATTCATAGTCCTGATATGCACTTCTTTTTTTTCATCAAATGCCACATATTATTTCTTATCAATTTGGGAAAGCAAGGAATAAAAAATATTCGGAAGGGGAAGAACTTAACAATTACCGGAGGCATTAATGGGTAGGTTTTTCAGTTTTGTGTAGGTTGAAGACTTGAGAACCACGGTAGTTCCAGGTGTGAGTAGAAATGTAAAACTGGCTTCGGCCGCTGGTACAGTTTCATAGTAACTTATCTTATTCTGGGGAAATCCAGCTTGGATCGCTCCGCGAACATATTCGCTGGCCCATAGGCCTATTGCCATTACATGTTGAAATGAACCCTGGGCCAGTTGGTGCCCGATATTGAAGTGCACACTGCGCGCATAGTTCTCTATATCACGGGAAGGGCGTTCCATATCACCGATGACTAATACAACCGGCTGTTCACGCGCCATAATTATTAATTCATCTATCAGTAGGCGTGTTGAATCAGGATTAGCATTATAAGTGTCATCTATAATAATGGTACCATCACTTATATGATAGACTTTTAGCCTTCCGTTCACAGGATTAAAATGCTCTAAACCATGGGCAATTTCCATGGGCGACATCCCCATTTTTAGACCAACCGCAATCGCGGCTAAAGCATTGCCAACGTTATACCGTCCGATAATATTGATTGTACAGGCAAATTGTAGGTCTCGGGTATTAACTTTGAAATTGGTCCGGAAGCCTTGGCGTTCAATATCTGTAGCCCACAGGTCACATTGCTCAGAAAACCCAAAACGTATAAGTTCGCCTTTGTACCTTTGGAAGGGCAGTCTTTGGCAGTTGGCGTCATCCCAGTTAACGATCAGGCTTCCATCATTTGACAAAAACTCTAATATTTCAGCCTTTGCGGCAATGATATTCTGTATAGATCCTAATCGGGTTAGATGAGCGCTGTGGATGCTGGTGATAACCCCGATGTCAGGCCTAATTAAACGAGTAGCAGCTCTGATAATTCCTGATGATTTCATTCCCGCTTCCAGGACAGCGGCCCGGGGAGTTTTGTTTAGGCGGAACAGGTTTTTGGCTACCCCTACCAGGGAATTCATGTTTTTAAGGCTGGTCAAAGTGGGGAACTTCTCATTGAGTACGGCTCCGATCATTTCTTTGGTGGTTGTTTTACCCGAGCTTCCAATTACCTGAATGAATGGGATGGAGAACTGGTTCCTATAAAACATGGCAAGGGACCTATAAGCCCTATTTTAGTTCTGAACTTCGATTATTGCAATATCAGCTGCTTTCCATTTGTGGAGTGTCAATATATTAGGAGATTTTACGATCACGCAACGCACATCATGGCTTGCAAATAGGGCTAATAAGGCCTCTTCGCTTACGAAAGACTTAGTTAAAAATGTAATGCAGGTGGGCAATGTAGTGCGAAATCTACCCACAACAAAGGGAATTTGATGGTTGTTACTCCTGGACACGATTTTGCCATTCAGGAGCTTGGCGAGCTCTTCCAAGGACAGACTTTGCAAATGATCACCCTTTTCATGTTCTTAGTTACTAGGGTTTTCCCTAGTAATATAGAGAAAGTATTCCATCAGATATTTGAAGTGCCGAGCCCGTATATTATCTTCATTAAAGCTGTCTGATTTGGAGCTGACCTCTATAAGCCATGTTCTTCCATGTATATCTATGCCGATATCAATTGACAAGATTCCTAATGATAGGTCCAGTTCTTTCTCTAGAACCCTGGGAACATAGTGATAAAGATCCCATAATTGAACATTAACATATCTTTGAAATGCTTCTGAACCCTTGGAAGCAATGTCTATAACCTTATCGAAAGTTACTCTTTTACCAACTTTGGGATATGTAACAAAGCGGTTTCCTGTAGCCACCCTAACATTTACCCCGGTAAAAACCCATTGTCCATTCCCATCTTTTTGGACCTGAGCACGGAGATCAAAGACCTGCTCATCCAGCCTACACAGATCAATTCCTGTTTGTACTATATACTTGTCTGGATTCTGAATTAAATTAATCAAATGATTCCATAGATTACTGAAGGAAGCGCATTTTCTCCACTTAGGTGGGGAGGTATCTGACTGGCTATAATTATAAATATTTGAGGTATCATAGATAACCTTAATAATGCCCCTTCCCGCATTATTATTTCTAGGTTTAATAAAAACCTCTGAATATTTATCTAAAAAACCTTTTAGGTTTATGGAAGATAATAAACTTGTAGGAGGAACCATTTCTGAAGTAGTTGGATTGCTTACTAATGCTTGATGAACCTCCCATTTATCAAGAAAACGGGTGTTGAAAAGCTGAATATTCGGATCAT
>JAQUUV010000042.1 GCA_028693695.1 Syntrophomonas sp. | reverse complement strand
GGAAATGTAGGTGAACCTCGGGACAAATATATCTTCCCCACGGAAAAAGGATTGTGGGGACAGCCCACCATCATAAATAATGTGGAGACGTGGGCCAATATACCAGTAATAATAAATAAAGGCGCTGCAGAATTCGCCTCCATCGGAACAGAGGGCAGCAAAGGGACCAAGGTATTCTCACTGGTAGGCAAAGTTATTAATACTGGACTGGTAGAGGTTCCTATGGGAACTACCTTAAGAGAGATAATCTTTGAAATTGGTGGCGGAATTCCAGGCGGAAGGAATTTTAAAGCGGTTCAGACTGGGGGACCCTCAGGGGGATGTATTCCTGAGAATATGCTGGATCTGCAAGTAGACTTTGATACCCTTACCAAGGCTGGGTCTATGATGGGCTCCGGTGGTCTCATCGTTATGGATGATCGTACCTGTATGGTTGAAATAGCTCGCTATTATGTTAATTTCCTGGCCGGGGAATCCTGTGGTAAATGCGCTCCCTGTCGTGAAGGGCTTAAAGCTATGGTGGAAATCTTAGAAGGCATCTGCAAAGGTAAGGGAAGGGAAGAGGATCTGGAATTCTTGCAGGAAATCGGGGAGACCATGCAAACTGCTTCTCTATGTGCCCTGGGTAGGACTGCACCCAACCCGGTACTTTCCACCTTGCACCATTTTAAAGAAGAATATTTAGAGCACATAAACAATGCTCGCTGTCCGGCCGGAGTGTGCCGGGATTTGACCGAGTTTCATATTGATGAAGAAATCTGTTCGGGTTGCGGACTGTGTATAAAGAACTGCCCGGTTGATGCCATAAGCGGTGAAAAGAAAGAACCACATGTTATTGATCAGGAAAAATGCATTCAATGTGGTGAATGCGTAAACCATTGCAAATTTAATGCAGTCAAAGTTAGATAGGAGGGGTGGAAAATGAGAATCAGCATAAACCAGCAAGAAATCGATGTTAATCCTGGAGAAACCATACTTGAAGCAACCAGAAAGACCGGGATTAATGTACCCACCCTCTGCTATCATGAAGCTTTCGGAGGGCAGGGTATGTGCCGTATGTGTATGGTCGAAGTAAAGAATGGCAATACCACTCGATTAGTGGCAGCCTGTACCTATCCCATTTATGAAGAAATAGAAGTAAAGACATCCACACCGGCTATTGAAAAAATTCGTAGAAATATTGTCACTCTTTTATACAGAACTGCTCCCAAAAGCGAGTTTATGGAAAAACTGTATAAAGAATATAACTGCGTGGAAAACCAACTTTCGATTGACCAGGATGAACGCTGCATCCTTTGCCGTTTATGTGTCAAGGCATGTGAGGAGATAGGAAGCAGTGCTATCTCGGCAATATTCCGTGGAACGGAAAAACGCGTAAGTACTCCCTTTGATGAGGCAGCTACAATGTGCATTGGCTGTGGTGCTTGTGCCGAGGTATGTCCAACCGATGCTATTGAACTATCCGAGACTGATGAGGAACGAACCATCTGGAATAAAACCTTTGCCATAGTGCATTGTGAACGCTGCGGTCAAGCTTTCACCACCAAGGAACAGCTGGACTACATTGTTTCCCGCACCGGGATAGAAAGTAATGTTGCTAATCTCTGTGAAGATTGCCGTAAAAAAAATCTAGCCGCCCGAATCAACCAGTTCAACCAATAACAACAAATTCAGCAGATAAAAACAAGGGCCGGCTCTTAACTACTTTTTGGCAAAAGGGAAGTTAAGAGCCGGCCTTGTTAAGAATTCTGTTAAGACTTGAATTAGGGGAAATTTTATGACCAAAGAAAAAGTGCTTTTTGCGGGATGTCTGGTAACTTACCGTTTTCCGGAATATGAACTATCCAGTAAAGTAGTTCTGGAAGCCTTGAGCATTGAAACGCATACACTTCCAGAACTTGTGTGTTGTGGGCAGGTTCTGCAAGGAGTAAATCCAAACTGGATATACATGACGGCGTATAACCTGGCCCTGATGGAGCAAAGGGATATGGATATTATCACCCTTTGCGGAGGATGTACCAATACTTTTAAACGCGTCCAGTCCATGTGCAGTCAAAATCCCCAGGTGCTGGATGATATAAACCAGGTGCTAAACCGGGTGGGCCTACAGTTTAACAATACGGTGAAGACCCAGCATCTCCTGGAAGTTTTAAATGAAAATACCGATAAAATTATGGCTTGCTTAAAAAAAGTAATACCGCTTAAAACTGCCATAATGAATCCGTGTCAGGTGTTTCGGCCTGCTGCTGTTATGAATTTTGATGACTCTAAACATCCCCAAGTTATGGGCAAACTGCTGGGCCCGGCTGTTACAGATATCATCCCATATTCATTTCAAGACAACTGCTGCGGGGCTTCCTTAAGCATGAGTAACCTGGCGGCAGCTTATCAAGTTGGGAGGGCACGTCTTGAGGAGTTGGAACATAAGGATGTGGACTTAATTGTTACCGCCTGCGGAAACTGTCATCTTTTGCTGCACGGCATGCAATCGGAGTATTATAGCGGTCGGAGAATACCCTGTATGTTTCTTCCCCAGCTACTGGGAATAGCCATTGGACTTAGTCCGCAAGATGTTATGATAAACGATCCACATTTAAGGAGTCTGGTAACTAGTGTTTGAATCATGTTTAAAGTGTGCTATTTGCTACGAGAACTGTTATCTAGAACAGATGGGAGTTACCTCCTTTATACGCCTTCCCCTGCAAGAAGATGCAACCAATATCTGGACCTGCTCCAATTGCTGGACTTGCCAGGATATATGCCCTGTCGGTATTCCTTTAATGGAGTTAAAGTGGCAGCTGCAGCGAAAAGTTGAAGCACCACCAAGCTATGGTGCATCTCTGGAAAATATACTCATTTGTGGTTATTGCCTGCCAATCGACTCTGATGAATTGAATCCGTTTCGCCTGGATGACGGGCTCGAACCTGTTACTCTTGCCTCATCAAATATCATTGCGACTCTTTTACAGACCAAATAGAGAAAACATTTATTATTATTTACTTACCCCGTACACAAAAACAGGGCCGATTCTAAACTTCCCTTTTGCCAAAAGCAAGTTAAGAACCGGCCCTGTTCAAATAGATTTCTTACCAATTAGCCACCTTCGTCCTGATGGGCTCAAACATTTCGATTACCTTATTCGGCTGATCCACCTTTTGCCTTGCCTCAACCAGCATGGGCTTCATGCGCGGTATCCTATTACCTCCCTGTCGTTTGCATTCAGCACCCCAGTACACTTGGCAGAACCCCAAATGATTGCAGGACAGGCACATTTCCGTCTTAGATTCAATTTTATTCATGTATTAACCTCCCTTCATGTGATTTATCGAATCTGACAATTTTAACATGCAAGAATAATGCCAATAACTGCGAACAAGAGGGGGAAAGGGCAAGAACCGCTAAGCCTACATTCGTTTATGTAACCGAAAAGGCCGCGACAACAAGAACCGTGCCTGCTAATGAGACGAATCGGTGTTACCATTGTGTAACATTTAAATGCACAAAAGTAACAGATATTTAACACATGTAGCGCAAATCAATATTTTTGATAGAAATATTATCAATCAAGTAACTAAGGCCGACTTAACCAAATTACCCATTGAAAAATGACATTGATGTATCCCGTTCCTTGAACCCTAATCTTAGGTTGGCAAGTTAATTGCAATAAATAGAATATAAGGACATGTAACAAATGTAGTCGGTAAGGCTATAAAAGGAGTAGCCTAGTTAGCTGAATGGTCGAATAGACAGTATTAACTAAAGAATCCTAATGGAATAAATATAACAGGTTGGGAAAACTAGTAGAAAAGCCGGGTATAAATTATAGACAATTTCATAATAAATGGCATTTTCTACGAGGAGGTGGGCAATTAGTATTTGATTTAGTGCTGGTGCCAAATATAAAAGGAGGGATATTGTAATGGAATTTTCAAAGGAACAACTATTCGATTTTTACCAAACCATGGCAACATGTCGAGCATTCGAATCTCGGGTCAGCGAATTATTTGCAGCTGGCAAAATTCCAGGTTTTGTACATCTAAGTCTTGGACAAGAAGCGATAGCTGCAGGTGTATTTGCCTGCGTAGAGAAGGATGATAAATGTGGCCTGCATCATCGCAGCCACGGTGAAATGATCGCTAAAGGCGGCGACATAAATAAAATGATGGCCGAGCTGTTTGGGAAGGCCACCGGTACTTGCAAGGGCAAAGGTGGATCTATGCATTTGGCTGATATGGATATGGGTCTCCTAGGAGCCAACGGTATTTTAGGAGCGGGATTTGCTATTGCTGCCGGCGCAGCTTTTGCCTGCCGATACAATGAAACCAATGACATTACTTTATGCCTGTTCGGTGATGGACAATCAAATCGTGGTCCTCTCCATGAGAGTTTTAATGTAGCTGCCCTTTGGAAATTACCAATCGTATGGATATGTGAAAATAATGGGTTTGGCCTTTCTAATCCAGTTAAGGGGCACCTTGCTACTGATAATGTCTCGGATCGTGCTGCGGCCTATGGAATGCCGGGGGTAACAGTGGACGGAAATGATGTGTTAGCAGTATATGAAACCACCCAAGAAGCGGTAAAACGCGCCAGAAGAGGTGATGGACCCAGTCTGTTGGAGTTTAAGACATGGAGATGGCATGGGCATTTTGAAGGCGATCCTGGCCTTTACAAAGATCCCAAAGATCAAGAGGAGTGGTTGAAGAAGGATCCTATCCCGAGACTTGGCAATATGCTTATTAAGAAGAAATATGCTACTCAAGAAGACTTAGATCAGATGAAAGCCATAGGTGAAGCAAAGATTGATGCTGCCGTTAAATTTGCAGAAGAGAGCCCGTGGCCAGATGCAAGTGAGTTATACACTGATGTTTATGACAGACAATTATAGAAAAGGATGGTGAAAAAGATGCAAATGACATATGCGGAAGCAATTAGAGACGGCTTACGAGTTGAACTTAAGAGAGACCCCAAGGTTTATCTGGCAGGTGAAGATGTAGGTCCCTTTGGAGGGTGTTTTGGGGTAACTGCAGGGTTATTTGATGAATTTGGTCCTAAACGAATTGTTGATACTCCTATCAGTGAAAACTTTATAGTGGGACATGCTGTAGGTTCTTCAGCGTGTGGGTTAAGACCAGTTGTAGAAGTAATGTTTGATGATTTTATTACAGTTTGTTTTGATGAATTTGCCAACCAGGCTGCTAAAGTAAGGTATATGTTTGGCGGCAAGGCTAAAGTTCCCATGGTATGTCTAACCATCAATGGTGCAGGTGTGGGAGCAGCTGCCCAGCACTCTCAATCGTTAGAAGCACTATTAACCCATATACCGGGATTAATTACGGTAATTCCTTCTACTCCGGCTGATGCCAAAGGATTATTAATAGCTGCTATTAGAGACGACAACCCGGTTATATTCTATGAACATAAACAACTATTGGGTGTTTCCGAGGATGTCCCAGAAGGTGATTATACAGTTCCGATTGGCAAAGCGGATATTAAACGGGAAGGTTCCGATGTTACAATCGTAGCGTGGTCATGGATGGTGCAGAAATCCCTGGCTGCAGCCGAAGAGTTAGCTAAGGACGGGATAAGTGTGGAAGTACTTGATCCTCGTACTTTAGTGCCATTGGACAAGGAAGCTATATTGAAGTCGGTAGGCAAAACCGGGAGACTGGTTATCGTGCAGGAATCCTGTAAGACCATGGGATTCGGTTCGGAAATTGCAGCTATTGTTGCGGAAGAAGGATTGGATTTACTGAATGCTCCTATTATAAGAGTAGCAGCTCCGAATACCCCTATTCCGTTTAGTCCAGTCCTGGAACAGGAATATATCCCCAGTGTGGAAAAGATTGTTGCGGCTGTTAAATCCCTTTTTTAAATTGAAATTAAAAATTAACGATTTGTGAAAAAATAAGTGTGGGTGGGTTGTTGCTATTTCAACTTCTCACCCATACTTTTTCTGCTGAGAGGGTAAAGGACTTATCCTGTGCTTTAATTAGGGGTATTAAAACGTTGCATTTTTCTATACAGGGTACTTCGGGCAACCCCCATTTCCCTTGCAACCTGGCTGACATTTCCCCCGAATTGGGTAAGCAGAGAAGTAATTCTCTGGTACTCCTTCTCTGCGAAAAGGTGTTTCCTGTTCTCTCTAATATCTTCCATATCTATTAAATGAGACAGTGGTGGAACTTCATCTATCTTATCCGTATTATTAAGAATAGACTCGGGTAAATGTTCCAATCTAACTACATCTCCGTCTGCAATACTAATTATTCTTTCAACCACATTCTGTAATTCCCTTACATTACCGGGCCAACTGTAATCTTTAAGCAACCACATTACCTCAGGGTCGATATACTTAACTTTGCTATCCCATTCATGCCCGATATGATCAAGCATATAATCAAAAAGCAAAAGAATATCCTCCTGCCGTTGCCGCAACGATGGAATTTTAATAGATACCACATTTAAACGGTAATACAGATCCTGGCGGAAATTGCCCTTTTTCACTTCGTCGGCCAGATCCTTGTTGCTAGCACAAATAATTCTGACATCGACAGGCATTACCTTGTCATCGCCAATACGGGTTATTTTACGTTCCTGTAAAACTCTAAGTAAAGCTACCTGCTGATCGAGTGGCATATCTCCTATCTCGTCCAGAAAAAGTGTTCCACCGGAGGCAAGTTCGAATTTTCCGGGTCTCCCGCCCCGTTTGGCACCAGTAAAGGCTCCATCTGTGTATCCAAATAATTCACTTCCAACCAGTTCTCGGGGTATAGCTCCACAATTTATAGCCACAAAAGGCCCTTTGCATCTTACACTGTTATTGTGAATCGCCTGGGCGAAGACCTCTTTTCCGGTACCACTCTCCCCTTCCAAGAGAACGTTAGTCATACTGGCGGCAGCCATAGAAGCTACCTTAATAGTCTTCAAAAATGCCGGGCTCTGGCCAATAATGTCATCAAATCCAAAAGCAGCCTGGGCACCACTAAAGCGGTTTATCAACTTTTGAACTTTTTCCATTGGACGAAGTGTTATGACTCCACCGGAAGCGATTCCCTCATTATCCATGATGGGTGAACCTGAAGAAAGACAATGGATACGTCCGGCATTGGTATCGATGATAATTTCAATATCATTGTAGACCTCATGGCGCTGCAGAATCTTTTCAGAACAGGGCGCCTTAGCCCCAACCAGTTCCTGAATAGAATTTAATACTAGTTCCGAAGCAGGTTTGCCAAAAATATGTTCCGTAATCTTATTAACCTTTTTGACAATGCCGTCCTCATCAATAATCAGTACCCCGTCTGACATAGTTTTAAAGATATTATTCATACGGCAATTAGCCAGAACTAATTCCCGATTCCGTTCCTGCAGCATTAATGTCTGGTAAGCCATTTTGGAGAAAGTATTAGCTACTGAAAAAAGAACCCTGGCGGCAGCTTGAATACTTTCCTCCGGTACAATCGGGACTTTTTTTATTGCTGCCATAAATTTGTCCGAGTCAACACCAATCTCCCTGGCGATTTTACGAAACCGTTGCTCATTTGGAGGTTCAGTCAGAATTTGTCCACCGAATATGGCCCCGATTTGTATTCCTTCCAGCATAATAGGAGCTGCAAAATCAGTTAAACCAGCATGGCATTTGTAAACCGCAGGCTTTCCGGTCCGAGCTGCCTCTTCACCACCCCGCATATCACACAGTCGGCATCTTTGGAGCCCTATTTCTGAGGTCCGAATAATATTCGTGCAACATTCGGTAAAGTAGCTGGATTGGGTTAAGGCATTACCTTTAACATCCTCAGTTAAACTGGATACCCCTACACACAAAGCAAAATTATCCTGAAAATCCTGTAAAAAGCTGGGGTCAACAAGGTCTTTTATATCCACACGTTCACCTTCCATATAGAATGTCCATTTATACAAAAACCGTCAAGAATTCTATCCTATTGATTCAATAACCCTTTGACTAATTAAGTCATGTGCTACTGTACAACTCCAG
Source organism: Syntrophomonas sp. (assembly GCA_028693695.1). Lineage (GTDB taxonomy): Bacteria > Bacillota > Syntrophomonadia > Syntrophomonadales > Syntrophomonadaceae > PHAA01. The sequence continues at coordinate 4,086 of JAQUUV010000042.1, read as the reverse complement.
TTCAGGAACCAGAACCAAATATCAACTTTAGTCTATCACAATCCCTAATAATATCAATATTTGTGAATCTTTAAACCGGATCTTACTTTAGCAATAGAGCTATCCACATCTCGGTTTGAAACCCTAAAAAACCAAAAATACCCTCTGCTTGTAATAAGCAGAGGGCTAAAATAGTCCCTACACAGGTCCTCCTATTAGGACGGTGCTTCTTGGCCAGCTATACCGTCAGTTTCTGGACAACAAACACCGTTTATTTATGAACATTATGGATTGGCTATAACAGGTAGTACCTTATTTAGGTGATACAATAATCTTGATATTTTTATCTTTATTATTGACTAATTCCTCGAAACCTTTGCCGATAATGTCATCAAGTTTAATTTTACCGGTAATCATGGTTTTGGCATCAAGTCTGCCATCGCCTAGCATTGATATAACGGTTGCAAATTCTCCGTTATAACCCAGTGAACCTTTAATTTCCTTTTCCGGGAAAGTTACATTATTGAATTGGATCGGAGTATCCTTTTCGAATACACCTGCGGTTACAACAATACCGCGGGGGCGAACGCTTGCAAGAGCCACGGGAACGGTCTTGTCGCTGCCGACACACTCTATTGCTACATCAGCACCCAGACCATCAGTCAGTTTGTGTACTTCAGCAGCTACGTCGTTCTGGGTAGGATCGAGAACAGCATAGGCTCCAAGTTTCTTAGCATAATCTTTACGGGCTTTAGCCATCTCAACAACTATTACCTTTGCAGCACCCGCAGCTTTAGCACTTTGTAGAGCCGATAATCCGATAGTACCGCCACCGAAAATAACAACATTATCGCCAGCCATGACCGGGGCCCGGCGAACAGCATGCATTCCAACCGCTAGAGGTTCTACAACAGCAGCTATCTCAAACGGCATGTCATCAGGAACCTTATAAAGGGTATAAGCAGGAACGTTTACATATTCAGCAAATGCTCCGTCAGTATGCAGGCCGGTAAATGCCAGTTTCTCACAGCATGGATAGTCCATTCTCTTACAGGAGTAACATTCCCAGCAAACCTGGCAAGCATCGGGGGCTACTTTGTCACCAGTTTTCCAATTGGTGACTCCTTCGCCAACTTCAACGATTCTTCCGGAAAATTCATGACCGAGTGTTAAAGGTGCAGTTCCACCAGTTAATGGATGGGGTGTTCCTACAGGAATAAAGATAGGCCCTGCAATATATTCGTGCAGATCTGATCCACATATTCCACACCATTCAACCTTAATTTTTACCCAACCTTTGGGGGGCTTAGGGGGTTCTGGAACCTCAACAACTCTTACATCTCTTTGCGCATACCACACTGCAGCTTTCATTAATAAAACAACTCCTTTCAATATTTAGGGTTTATTTTATCGGCCTTGCCGAAGAATACTTTTGTTATTACTATTATTTAAAGCAATAAGTGGCAAATTGGTTGGTTTATTACATTTCTGCGACCTCCACCCCAAGACAACAAAAAGTGGTTAAATCAGAATTATGTCTAGAACCCCTTTCTCTTAAATTATTATAATTTTAGTTACAGATAAGTTAGCCTTAACCTCCTCGTCCGTACTTGCCCTTATTAATCGCAAATATTATGCCAGGTGCAGGATGAAATTAAAATATCCACTGTAAATTTAGCAATAACAGGCAATAGCAGACCATAGATTTTTATAGTATGAAAATTGTGAAGAATGGTGCTTGATAGCGATATGATTGAACACTACAAAGTACTACAGTTAGTGTTGCATAGTTGTAGTTCTTGTGTAGCGGGGAACAACAAAGATGCTACAGAACGATGAACTTATCATATATAAATGATAAAAAATTAGGAAGATTAATTAAATATTTTCAGGACACAATACAAAATAGAGAAATTAAATAAGATTAATGAGGAAAAGAGCTTGATGGAAAGAAAGATGGGAGGAAAGGCATAGTTGCATTTTGAATTGGCCCACCCCTCTATTAGGCAAAAATCTGCTATAGGATGGAGTGGGGCTTAACTATGAAAGAAAAACGAGAATCCAGTTACACCTAACAGACTTAGCGTAACTGGATTCCGTCTCAGACCGTCAAAAAAGCCCAATAGCTGCGTTATTAACGAAAGGCCGTTCAATCGACGTACCTTATACGGGGACATTCCCTGAAGGGGTGTGTCCCCATACCTTAATCACCTCAATCACGGCCTTTCATTAATGCCTTGCTCTTGCAACATTAATCGTACCGCTAGCGGTACATCAGTAGTACTCTTGAGTGAACTGTTTTGCTCGGTCTGTCTTTAAAAATAATTAACTAAAATTTATGATAGGTTCTCTGAATTTCCTACTGAATTTCTATTTGGCGTCACTCGGGCTGGATTTAGAGAATAGTTCAGGAATCCAAACCGATATATAGCCAAGGAGCAAACCGACTATGAGCGGAACGGCCGCTTTGATGGGATCTCCCACACCGAAGTATACTGCAGTCATACAAAACCCTGCAGGTGCAGCTGCCAACCACGGAACATTCATCATAAAAGTCAAGATGAATGCCAGGATAACCACTAATATAGATAAAACAAGGGTATCACCCTTCAGACTGGTATTCGCAGCTAAAGTTAGATAAGTAAGGGCGATTCCCACCAGCACTGGGGGAAATGCCTTGACCAGAGCCTCTTTATTGCCTCCCAGGAAGAAGAATATTGCCCAACCTACAAAGGTTGGCCAAGTGAGTATTCCAAAAGTTATAGATACGAAAGTCCATATTCCTGCCAGAATTCCAATTGATAAAGATACTGGTAAAAGTTGCATAGTAATCCTCCTTCAAATTTTGATTTAGCGTGGGAATTGTATCCTCATTAAACGGTATCCTCTTCTATAGGCACTTCCTCCTTTATAAACTATTCTGCCCATTGTATGAAAAAAGTGAGTCTACAATTATATATTGCAAGGTTAGTGCCAATGTTTGAACATAAGAAGCATAGTTAGTCAACACTGGTACAAGCAAGGCGGCCTCATTAGTATGGACAACTCTTGATTTATTTTTAATTCATTTTCGATGAAGTTCCCGGGTGTAATCTTGGTGTAACATAATGACAAATAGAGCTGTGACATGTTTGTTACTCATGTAACAGTTTTTTGGCATTTAAAGGGGAAGTAAATTCTCCTTCACTCATATATAAAGCAATTAAAATATAAAGTTCCACATTTGACTACAAATTATTTAACCTTCTGATCTGACTCCTTAATCGCTACTAATTACTTCTTACGCCTATTGCTCTGCTCAATACGCACTACCTATGTATTTCATACCGTAGTGGATAGGGCAAGATTTGCAAAAAAATCATTCCATTTGAGAAAGTTGGCATAATAATTGCTCTTATAACTTATCAAAGATCTGCAACTGTTTTTGAATATACATCAGATGTTTTGCGAAACCTATGCTCAGGAAGGAGGGTGAAATTGTGGCGCTCCAACGTTATATCATTGAAATTGGTACCGGAATTGACATGCATGGGGGAAATGTAACCAAAGCTGCTCAGAAGGCAATAAAAGATGCGGTATCTCATAGCTGTCTATGTGGTTTGTTTGATATCGTGAATCTTAAAGATCCCAATCAAATGCATATTCATGTCAAGGTAGCCTGTCCTTATCCAGAAAAATTGGATCATGAGGAAGTATTAAAGGCGGTTCCTTTTGGCTCTACTCAACTAGAGACAGTTCAGGGGGGATTGGCAGTACGTGGATTGGATTTGCCGCAACTTGGCGAAGGAGATACTATAGTTGTCGCCGTAGCAGCACTTACAGTTTACGTAAATACTGATTAATCGTCAGTATTGCTACATTACTAATGCCAATATCCGTATAGATACTAGGCGGCGAAGGGGGGCAATAAATATACCCTTAACTTAACACTCTTAGTTTTTCTCATATTCTACTTAATTAGTTAATTAAGTAAGCTACCGAATAATAAAAGGAGGGAACTTGAATGGATCTCAAAAAAGAACAATTACTAGACATGTACAAGAAGATGGTTACTATCAGAGCTTTTGAGTTAAAGGCAGTTGAATTATTTGCTGCCGGCCAAATACC
>JAQUUV010000041.1:8085-12237 GCA_028693695.1 Syntrophomonas sp. | reverse complement strand
ACTTTTTTGCTCCCCCACTCGATACTGTTAAGAGGAGTAGTTTCTGCGTATTCGCCGAGCTTTAACATCCTTTTTTCCACTTCTATGTGCCGCATCTTGGCATAACCCGGCAGCATAACATACTTGGCTGCGTTTTTTGTATAGTCTTTCAGGGGCAAATCTGTTCTTTCCCCTTCTTCCACCATGGTTTGGGAATGAGCTAGTCTAGTTGTAATACGCAGCATAACCGGGGTATCATATTCTTCACTCAAGTCAAAAGCCATGCGGGTAAAATCCAGAGCCTCCTGACTATCGGCTGGCTCTAAAACGGGCAATTTGGCAAAACGTCCATACCCCCGGTTATCCTGTTCGTTCTGAGAGGAATGCATTCCCGGATCATCGCCGGAAACAATGACCAGTCCCCCATTTACACCAGTATAAGCAAAAGTATAGAGGGGATCAGCGGCTACGTTAACTCCCACATGTTTCATCGCCACCAGAGTTCTGGCACCGCCGATGGAAGCACCTGCTCCTACCTCCATAGCCACTTTCTCGTTAGGTGACCATTCGGCATAAACTCCTTCATATTGAGCAAAACCACTTACAATTTCCGTACTGGGAGTACCCGGATAAGCAGTGGCCACTGTTGCCCCCGCCTCGTATGCTCCTCGGGCAATGGCTGCGTTGCCTATCATTAACTTCTTCATCAAAATCCTCCTATCTTTACCCTCTTAACTTAAATGTTTTCCGTGGAACCAGTCGCCTATTATTTCACTTAATAATTTCGCCATATGATAAACGTGTCCCAAACCGGGACGCTTATTAATTCTAACTCCTTGACGATTAAGCCTGACATCTACTACTCCGGTTATAGAGTACTGACCAACTGGGGGCAGGCTTTTAGACAAGGCCTTGCCAGGCAATAAACTCCCCTGGCGCAGTTGGATTATGCCTATTTCCTCTTCATTACCTACTGATGCATCAATGGCAATCTCAATTTTGTCAGCATGAAGCTTCTTAATTCCCCTTATTTCTTTGACCAGGTTTTGGGCATGTAGTGGATGCTCTAAAGTGCCAAACACCGGCAGGTCAGGAGCAACAGCAGCTAACATCGTACCGGTTAAAGGGCCAAAACAATCCAGTAAATGGTGGTCAGAGCCAATACAAATAAAAAGCGGTTCTGCCTCCAGATTATTCAGCAAATCAGCCAGGGCACTACTCAGTATATCCCGAGCCTCATGGTCATGGTAATGGGTTTTAGTGATAATCATACTAGAGCTGCCTAAAAGGCTAGAACCTGTCTTAGACCCTGGATAAACCGCTCATTTTCTACGGCAGTTCCTACCGTTACCCTAATAAAATTAGGATAACCAAAAATATCTCCGGTGCGAATAATTATTCCCAATTGCAGAAGAGCCTTGAATACCTCCTGACAGTTCTTAGCAGTATCAACAAATATAAAATTGGCGTCGGTGGGCACATAGTAAAGACCTAGTTTATCAAATTCGCTATATAAATATTTTTTGCCCAAGGAATTTACTTCCCGACTTTTTTGAACATGTTCCGTATCATCTAATGCCGCTAAGGCAGCAACCTGGGCTAGCGTATTTACATTAAAGGGTTCCGTCACCTTTTCTACCGCTTGGGCAATTGCAGGTGTGGTTATACCATAGCCTACCCGCAAGGACGCCAATCCGTAAATCTTGGAAAAGGTCCTTAGTACCACAACATTACGTCCTGCCTGTACATACTTGAGCCCGCTGATAAAATCCTCGCGTTCCGCATATTCGCAGTAGGCTTCATCAAAAACAACTAGAACATCATCTGGCACTTTATTCATAAAGCTTTCAATTTCCGCAGCGCTGACTATGGTTCCGGTAGGATTATTAGGATTACATATTATGAGCATTTTGGTTTGGTTAGTTATTGAATTCAGTATAGCCTCCAAATCATGAGTGAAATCCCGCAGAGGGACTTCTATACATTCAGCGCCCATGATCCTGGCAACAAATTCGTACTCTGAAAAGGAAGGCTTCGCATATATAATCTGATCCCCCCGATTGAGAAAGGTTTCAGCCAGGAGTTTCAGAAGTTCATCGGAGCCATTGCCTACCAGAACGCTGGCAGCTTCTATACCATTTAATGAAGCCAGTCTCTCTTTTAAATAATAGCAGTTACTATCCGGATATAAGTGCATCTTGCGAACATTGTTTTCCACTGCCTCTATGGCCTTGGGTGAGGAACCCAGAGGGTTTTCATTGGAAGCCAATTTTATAATATCGTCAATTCCCAGTTCCCTTTTCACTTCTTCGATGGGTTTACCCGCTACATAGGGTTTGAGGGTAAATATTTCTGGCCTGGCCTTATCTTTAATAAAATCCCCCATCATTCAACACTCCTATTCACTTTATATTTGTCTCTAATATCAACAATCAATAATCCTTTAACCTAGCTAAATGGCTATCGATTAGCTATCCTTCAACTCATTATTATACCTTATTAAGCCACGAATAATCTCCATATTTTTTAAAACAGATGCTGGTTTTTTAAAATCAACACTCAGCAAGGTAGCTTTTATAATTTCATTAATTTCGGGTTCTAGCTCACTGGCTTGCCACTCCCTTAACAAGGCGATGAAACTTGGATCACTTTTTCCCATCCAAGTATAATCAAGTACTGAAAGGAGACAATACATCTCCTCATGGCTCAAATTCCCCTTTTGTAAATGTAGATTGGAAATCATGCTGCCCATAGAATCATATAACTTTTTCAACCTTATATCCGTTGTTGCCATTATATAGTTACCCTTTTTACATCCTTCATGATTTGTTTTTGCAAATCAAAATATATCGGTATACGAATTCCGCTCTGACCATCGCGGTTCTTATCAATAAAAATAGCATAGTTGGGCATTGTATCAAACTTTTTCAATTCTTCGCTTTCTTCCTGTTCTTCTTTTGGAATAGGACTGAGCTTCAGCATCAGATCACATTCGTTCTTCATCCGTTTGGCTCCTTGCAAAGAGCCATCTGGATTCAATTGAACCAGGCACATAACCACGATTTGCAGGTTTTGGGCCAGCATCTTCTGGGTTTTAATAATCTGCTCCAGTACCTGCCACTCCTGCAGTCGGGAATCTTGTTTATCCATACGCCCAATATAATCTATTATCATCATATCAATTTGCTTTTGCGCCTTGAACTTGCGGGCTATAGAAATAGTTTTCTCCGGGGTTAAGTTGGGACAGGGATAAGAATAGAAGCCGCTATCCTCAAGCTGCGAATAGCCATGTAATATCCGCGATAATTCGGACTCATTTATTTCTCCGCTGCGAACTCTTTCATGTTCAATGCCTGACAGGATTGAACCCCAGCGCAGGGCTATCTGGGGCCGACTCATCTCGGTATTAAGGTATAAAATATTATTCTTGTTTCTTATAGCAACTGCATTAGCAGTATGTAGAGCAAATGAAGTCTTACCATGTCCAGTCTGAGCTCCGAGTATTATTAAATCCCCCGGTTTATATCCGAGAGTTACTTTATTAAGATTATAAAACCCGGTGGGAAGCCCATCTAAGGGGATAACCCCCTGATGTAATTCCTTAATATCCTTGTATCGTAAAAACCTGCGTTCTACCTCTTCATATCCTAATTTGGCTAAATCTTGAGGAGTGTCAACATGATCATCTATCTCCAGAGCGGTAAGATTGGTGAGTTCTTCCTCGGCCGACATTAATATCTGTTCCACGTCCTGGTCAGATTCTTCCTTCAATAATTGATAACTTTTTCGTAAGAAACCCTCGTATTTCCGTAAGCGACTTTTATCCCGGACCTTTTTAATCCAGTATTTAATATTACCGTCATCAATATAGTGTTCTGCAATATATTTTAAATCTTCAATATCCCTGGAGTTGGTAAGCATCCCCAGGGTGTGGGCTTCTTTAATTAATTCGACATAAGTAGGCCTAATTTCCCGTTCATATAAAGAGCTGGTCAATTCAAAAACCGTACCGTGCTGAGGTGAATAGAAGTCAGTAACTTGCAATGAATTATAGGCCTCAATACACGCATCCTCAGAATGTAACATTGAAGATATTACCCGGCGTTCACTCTCCAGGTCAAAAAGCTGGTTTTTAAAATCCATTTCCTCTACATTCATAAATATACCCTCCAT
>JAQUUV010000041.1:3873-7985 GCA_028693695.1 Syntrophomonas sp. | reverse complement strand
TGAATTACGCCTTGCTTTTCAATTCGGCTAGAATTTCAGGAGGAACATAATATTCGTATTCTTCACCGCTGCGTTTTCCGGGTAGATTTTTCGCCGTTACTGGAAAGGTTTTGCCGGTTTTGGGACGATTTTTAAAGGCGGCAATCTCCTTTTCAACATCAGTCAACGACCTTATTTCTTTACTCATCCAATTGTTCAGAACGCTATCGATATATTCCAAGCCGCCATTTTTGGTACGCTGGCACATAAGCTCTCCGGCTTTCATGATCATATTGTGAGTAAAGCCCCAATCATATCTCCATTTATAATAAACCTTTTTACGCGCTTCTGCATTCATATCCAGACCAGTGAAATTTCCAAACTCATTGATATCTGGATCGAACTGATTTAGTCGTGAAACCCGATTTTTTTCCTGGTCTACATAGTTCTTGAAATATACATTCAATCCATCTACATTATTAATAGAATACTCTTTTAAGTCCCGGGCAATCTTAGTTATATCGCGAGGATTGGTGATATTACGTTCCAAAGCCAACTCTAGCATACACAATAAAAATTCTGGAGTAAATCCTAATTCGCCCAGCCAACTTCTCAGTTCATTCTCCATTTTAACACTGAGCAGGTTGCCCGTTTTCTTAGATATAAAATCGGCCACCCGTTTGTAATTGACATCTGAGACAGTAAATGAATCTGGAGATTGAGGTCTCCTATCGTCATTTGTCTGTAATTCTAGCTGTAGTTCTAATTCCTGTATCCTGGTCTGGTATTCTTGAATCTGATGCTCTGTTAAGCCATCATTATTAGTTGCAGCCATGTTTGGAGCCGGCATAATCTGAGGATGATCTCGCATGACCAATTGTTCGAGCTTAGACATTAGTGGCTCTAGCTGGATAATCTTATCACCAAAGTTTTTATTGCTGCCTTCGCCCATCTCAATAATTTCCTGTTTAGATAACTTTGCTAATTTCCGAGACAGCTTATGGGTAGTTAAGCTTGAACAGCTCTGTAAAATCTGTCCAGCTCTTACCCCTGATTGAAACAATGGCTTGGTATTTTCAAAAGCATAAAAAATAGCTGATAATATCCCGATATCTTCCATATCAAGATCCAATTCTTTGGCATAGAAAAAGATAGCTCCCGGTAAATGAGCATATCCCCAACGCATGATTTCAAGTGAAGCAGATTCATGTTGCATTATTTTTCCAACTCCTGACGGTGAAGTTAGCAAATTATATCACTTAAATTCAGAAGGTAACAAATACACAATCAAGAGATTTAGCTAAGAATAGTTATCATGACTTCAAAAAACTCAACTCTTATCTCCTAATGAGGTGCAGCATAAAATATGAACACTATTCAGGACTTGACTGGATAAGATTCCCGATATGTCTACAACTCTGTTTCCAGCTTCTTTAATTTCTCAATTAACTCGTCATACTGTTCGTTGTTATAACTTTCTTGATATAACCCGTTTAGCCTGCTCCTAATTTTCAGATATAGTTCTTCAGCCGCTAAAGCTTTATTTAACTTCTCGGATTGACTCTCATGAACACCTGAGATCACTTGTACCGGCTGCACCACTTCTACCGGTTTCAGCTCGATTTCATCCAGCAAATTAGGAATAACCACGTGCAGACCCAACTCTTTCCGAATTAGATCAGCCAATACCTGTTGGGACTTCTCTTCTCCATGCACCAGGAAAAGCGTTTTCAATCCTTTATTAAAATTCTTCAGCCATGACATCAAACCATTTTGATCAGCATGAGCTGAATAGGCATCTATGTTTTGAATATTAGCCTTAACAGCCACCTTTTCGCTGTGAATATTCACGAGTTTCTCGCCCTCAAGTATTCTCCGTCCCAGGGTACCAACAGCCTGATAACCTACAAATAAAATGGTGCATTCGGGACGCCATAGGTTGTACTTCAGGTGATATTTAATTCTTCCCGCATCACACATCCCACTGGCCGAAATTATGATAGCATTTTTTTGAATCTTGTTTATCTCCATGGAATCTTGCTGAGTTCTGGAATATTTAAGGTTGGGCAACATTAAGGGATGATGCCCGCTGTTCACCATTCGCATGGTTTCCTGATCATAGTAGGCTGTGCTTTTCTTAAATATTTCTGTGGCAGCAATAGCCAGGGGACTATCAATATATATATCAATGCTGGGATCAAGCTGCCCTTGAGCCTGTAAAATACTTAAATCGTAAAGCAGATCCTGGGTTCTTTCTACTGCGAAAGACGGTATCACCAGGTTGCCACCGCGCTTCATAGTATCATCAATTACCTTCTTGAGCTGTTCAGCACGATTAGAAACTTCTTTATGATTTCTGTCCCCGTAGGTCGACTCCATCAAAAGATAATCTGCGTCTTCAATAATAGTCGGGTCTTTTATAATGGGTTGTTTTGGCTGACCTAGATCACCACTGAAGACAACCTTTACTTTCTCTCCATTCTCTTCCACCCAGAGCTCAATTATACTAGATCCTAAAATGTGTCCCGCATCCCTGAGCCTTATCTCTACTCCTGGGGCTAGTCTGATTACCTCGTCATAATTCAAAGGTCGGAGTTGCGGTAAACATTGTACCGCATCTTCAACCGTATAAATCGGTTCCAGGGTTTTTTTGCCCGCCCGGATTAACTTGCGATTTTTTCTTTCCACCTCTGATTCCTGGATATGACCGGCGTCAGGAAACATTACCTGGCAAAGTTCTTTAGTAGGGGGGCTACAGTAGATGGGCCCTGCAAACCCAGATTTACAGAGTTTGGGTGTTAAACCAGAATGGTCGATGTGAGCATGTGTAAGCACCAGAAATTCAATTGATTTCGGATCTACTGAAAAATCGGCATAATTCTTTTCCTTCAGTTCCCTGGTTCCCTGAAAAAGACCGCAATCAACCGCAAACCTTACCTTATCAGTGTCAATTACATAAAATGAACCGGTAACGGTCTTCGCGGCTCCCAAAAATTTTATTTTCATTTATTAATCCCCCATTTTCTACTTTCATTGCTACTATTATACAGCAAAAATTGAGGGACTATCAAAAAATAAACTAGTCTGACAGTCCCTTATATTGCTATACTGCAATTATTTATACTGCAACGATTTTTCTAGCGTCCTTTTTTCGGGCTAACTTATAATATCCTTCATAAAACTCCACAATTTCCATGCGTATTAGGATATGATTCCCGGTCTTACAGGCTCTATTAATATTTTCAAAACTATTATTGCCAAATTCTTTCACTAGTTCACTACTGTCCAAACCGTCCACCAATTCACTGTACTTAATGTGTATCTTTTCAAAAATGCCAAAATAGAGTTCCTTAATTTGACCCAGCCTTTTCTCAATTGGCTGGATTTGAAACTCATCCCGCTCTACAATATGTAAAAGACTTTGCATCAGGCTATGTAAGAGTTGGTTATGAAATATGGCAGTCATTAATTCTTTCTTATATTGCTTACATAATAAATAGCGAAGGTAATCCTTAACATCCTTCTGAGCTGAAGAAGTCAGGTTACTAAATGCATTAAGGAGCTCTATATCACCAGTAGAAATATCTCCAAACATAGTAAAACCTCCTATTACTTTATAAGGGACTATCAACAAGTCCCTAAATAAGAGGTTCAACTTCGATGCATAAAATCCTTTAGTTAAATACCGTTATTATTTCTGGTATTTCAGTAGGTTTCGATTTGATTATCTAGTAATAATCGTATGTTTTTACATATTATTGGTTATTGTGTCGCCCAACTAATCTTCCCATTCGCTCCACAGCTTTTTCAATATTACTAACACTGGCCGCATAGCAACATCTAATATAACCTTCACCAGTATAGCCAAACGCATTACCCGGCACTACCGCCACCTGTTCTTCAGTTAATAGCCTTTCGCAGAACTCCTCACTGCTCAATCCAGTCTTTTGAATAGAAGGAAAACAATAAAAAGCACCCCTTGGCTCGAAACATTCCAAGCCAATTTGTTTCAGGCTATTTACAATCAGTTTGCGCCGATAATTATAGTCTTCAACCATCTTTCTCATCTGCTCTTCCCCATGGCGCAGAGCTTCTATAGCAGCCTTTTGAGCCATGATGGGAGCACACATAAT
>JAQUUV010000041.1:2178-3773 GCA_028693695.1 Syntrophomonas sp. | reverse complement strand
CCCAGATTAGAGGTATACATGGTATAGCCTTTTTCCAATGAATAGAGACAGGCTTCCCGGATATGCCAGGGAGTTACAAAATCCGGCTCCCCTACGCCCAGGGATATAATCCCTCCCTCGGCTTGGGCTACCAAGTCGAAAAACTTTCTGATGCCTGATGGAGCAATGGATTTGACCACATCAGAAATATAGGCTTCCATTCCGCTCATAAACTTACCACCAGTCTTTTGTCCACTTCAGCTTCTTCGAAAATGAAGTGATCCTGCTTATACCGTTTAAGAACAAAATGAGTAACGGTGCTCTGGACATGCTCCAAGGCGGATAGCTTATGAGATACGAAACGGGCTACGTCTTTCATATTATCACATTGAACTACAACCGATAGGTCATAAGTCCCACTCATTAAATACACGCAACTAACTTCAGGAAAGCGGTATATCCTTTCTGCGATACTATTAAAGCCTAGTTCCCTTTCGGGAGTTACTTTTACGTCTATCATGGCCGTCACTCCATCACAGCCTATATTCTCCCAATTTATTATCGTATTATAGCCTATTATTGTTTTATCCTTCTCCATGTTGCTGATTATCTTTTGGATTTTATCTTCGTTTTCCTCAAGCATAGTTGCAATGGTTTTAACGCTTAACCTCGCGTCATGCTCAATCAATTCCAGAATCCTCTTTTGCAAATCCATTAGAACCCCTCCTTATTTTAATTTTTTGAAAATAAATACAAAAAAACCCTCATCCCTAGAAGGGACGAGAGTTATTTCCCGCGGTACCACCCTATTTGGCCAAAGCCCAGCTTAATTCTTTAACGGCAGTTACCGGCTGGCTTATTAAAACCAGCGCTCCCAGGTGGCGTTCATCGTAAACCTGCTACCGGTTTTCATCATGCCCGGCTCTCTGTGGAACAGATGTGCAACTACTCTCCTGATCATAGCTTTAGCAGATATTATATTTCCGATTATATTATCATCATAATTATATTCCGTCAAGAAGTAATAAGTTCATGTTTTACAGTAATTATCCAGGCTATCCTTTGGTAGTAATTTTAGCAATAATTTCTTTTAAGACATCATCTGCCTTAGCAGTATCAATTTGGCAGGTTCCGGCATTGGCATGTCCTCCGCCATTGTAACCCAGCATTAATTCTCCGATATTAGTCTGCGAGGTCTTATTGAAAATAGATTTTCCGACCGTAAACGCTGTATTTTGTTTATTGAGGCCCCACATGGCGTGGATAGATATATTGCATTGCGGGAATAAAACATAAATCATAAAGCGGTTACCACAATAAATAATATCCTCATTTCTCAAATCCAGAACCACCAAATTCTTATAAACGGTGGTACACTTTTTTATCTGAGCTTTGAAATTATCCTGATGCTCATAATATAAGTCGACTCTATCTTTAACATCGGGCAGTTCTAGAATCTCCTCAATTGAATGATCCTTGCAATAGGTAATTAAATTCATCATCAATGCATAATTTGATACTCCAAAACCTTTGAAGCGCCCCAGACCGGTTCTAGCATCCATAACAAACGACAGGAGATCCCAACCCTGAGGATTTAAAACGTCATCCAGGGAAAA
>JAQUUV010000041.1:0-2078 GCA_028693695.1 Syntrophomonas sp. | reverse complement strand
AGTTCTATCCTAGACCGGGATTTCATACTGAAAAAGTACTTATTTGAATAACAGATATTTCTTTTTCAAAAGGACAAATTCCACTACATACCCTGCCAGCATTATCAGCACGATACCGCACCAAACCGCTCGCTCCACTGTCAATTTGCTTTTCAACCCAATTATCAACTGCTCCCTCTCGCCTGCAAAGTCGAAAACGCTTTGCTTTTCCTCCTTAATCGAGACCATTTGCCTAATCGTCCGAGCCAGTTCGTCTTCCAGGCGGAAATTCATGTTCCAGTTAGCTTGCCGATCCTTCTGTAGGTCCTTGATCCAAGTACTGGCCAGGTTCTGCCTTTCCTCTTCGCTAAGCTGAAGTGATCCGTATATCGGGATTCCCCTGGAACTAACCGGAGCTTCCAATCCGATCAGACGGCAGATAGTGGAAGCAACATCAATAATCATGGCCCCACTCATGCTGGAATTAACATTGCACCCTGGTCCATAGATGATTAGTGGAACTAAATTACTGGTAGATGTACTGCGTGCTGAGGTGACTATTATAAGGGATTTATCGTAGAGCCCACTGTCCTTTAATCGTTTCACGAAGATACCTAGTTGGGTATCAAACTCTCTTATAGCATGATAATAGGCATCCTGGTCCTGCCTCAATAAGGCATCAGTACAATCATCAATGTAAAAGTAAGAGAAAAATGGTTTGTTCTGGCTAAAGCTTTTAAAGGCTTCCTCCATGATTTGCTTGCTCGAGCTCCGTGCCTCTAGTTGCTTATATTCCTTTTCACCATAAGCAAAGGAACTGAGCTTCCCTCCTGTCCCATCAACAACCAGGATTGATCTCCCGTTTCTTTTTAAGACGTCAAAGATTGATTCGACTTCCACCTTATCATTAGCAGTTAAATGTTTGTGCGCATCAGCCAGAGCACCAGTCAATAGAGAAGTCTCAGCTGCCTCCATGGTATCAGATCGAATTGCCAAGGTTTTATCACTGGCAACTCCTTCCATCATTAAAAACTTCATATTGGGTGCAGGGTTACTCACAAATCCTTCCCGATTCAAACCTCCTACGCTGATTAAAAAGACATGGTTAATTGTTTTATTCTCCGAAGTGACTGCCCCTGAGGCCGAACCTGCCCCTAAAACGATAACGAAAATTAATACACCAAATATTGCCTTTAAATACTTCATTCCATCCATAATAACCCCCCTAAAAATCCCTTATCCATCTATATTTTAGGGAGGTATTAATTATTCCAAGCCCTTAGTATTTACCGCTTTTGATTATCGAATAAGCAAGAAATAATCCTAAAATCATAGCTGCCATAAACCCCAATTCTACTACCGGAAGGGTGCTTATAAAACTGCTATTCATCTTCTCTGCGATCAATGATGTACCTATGATAATACTGGCTACAATGATGGCCAGGGAAAGACGATTGGACATGATATCAAACTTAGCTGTCATTCTATTCAAATTGACATCTTCCATTTTGATTTTAAATTCGCCCTCGCTAATTAGGCTAAGTATATTTTCCAAGTCACGCGGAAAATCCTTTATAACTCGTGCATAATCAAGGCCTACACGCTGTAAGCCAGACTTAATATGAGAAGGCGAATAGCGCTTTAGCATTACGCGCCGACCATAAGGCTCTGCTATATCTACAATACTCAATTGTGGGTCTAATTGAGATATTATGCTTTCTATAGTCATCAGCATTTTTACCAGCAGTGAAAGTTCAGCCGGGATGCGAACCTGATAGCGAGTACTTAATTCCAGCAATTCTGCTAAAGCTACACCCAGCCTAATTTGAGCTAGAGGCAGCCCGTAATACTTTTGCTCCAACCTGGCGACGTCACGCCTGAGCTCCTCCCGGTTTACATACTGAGAACTAATGCCAATAGACAGAAGCGCCCGTGTCACCCCATTCACATCATACCGTACCATACTGAGCAATAAGTCAATGCAGTGTTCTTTCATGACCTCGTCTATTACTCCAACCTGACCGAAATCATAAAAGATAATCTGCTGGCTTGAATTTATGGCAATATTACCGGGATGAGGGTCAGCATGAAAGAAACCC
>JAQUUV010000274.1 GCA_028693695.1 Syntrophomonas sp. | reverse complement strand
AAGGAATGAATTTTTGAGTTTATTATTGCTGCTTTGTCTATAGCCTTAGTGCAGTCCATTATTTGATCAACCACCGATCGAAAGCTGTCATCATCCATGGTTTTTCCCTCATCAAAAATTATATCCAATGGGGATTTTTCATTACTATCAAGGATGATAACATTCGCCAGGCTATCATGTTCGAGTGCATTTATAAACCTGGGCATCAATACGTTCTTAAAGGCCCTAATATAATCCCTTAGCTTGGAATGATCTATATCCAGGTCCCTTATCAATGCTTCGAATGCTTCAATTATAAGAGACGAGCATTGGCCATGATCTAAGCCATTAAATTTCTTCCGCAGTAGTTCATATTGAAGTTTGGATATATCCAATTCAATGGCTTTATTGCTAGCTAATATGGAAAAAAGGGAATTGGTGAGCAAGACTTCAAATACATTAATTAAGGCCTCTCTAGTATCGATACGATATACCTGGCCGTAGTTAGCTAACAGCTTGGCAACATCCTCCTTAGGGAATAGACTGCAAAACTGAGTCTCTATTGCTAAGTTCTCCAGGTATTGTTTGATATAGAAAATGCCTTGAATATGCATATCATCAAAAAGCAGAGGATAGTCCATGCTGGCCATGGTATCCTGGGCGTGAAATAACGCATCATAATTTTTAAAAAAATCAGGCAATGCTTCATCTAGGGTTGAATGATAGGCTTGAATGGGAACATCCAGTTTTTTATCCATTATTTCCTGGTATAGGTTTTGGGTATTAGCCACACATGAAGCCACCAAGGCCAGGCCTTTTTCATATATTTCCTTTATGTTTGCTGATTTTAATAAGGCTATGGCATCCTCCGGATTAGGAAAGCTGCTGATATAGGCATCAATAGAATAAAGAATCGACAATAAAAGACTCTGCGCTGTTTCAACCTTTACCGAAGTGCTCTCACCTTTGGTGTACCTTATTATTGAGTCTCCTAATAAAGACATAAGCTGGACTTGAATACTATCCATGGTTGGTTGGTTAATAAGCCCTAGCCGGTGTCCCTCTTCAATGAGTTCCAGAGTATAGCGATTGGGATCTAAACGTTCCTTCCTAAGGGCGGTCTGTTTCTCAATAGCTGTATTTTTCATTACCATGGTTCCTTTCCAGAGAATAATCTGCCTCCTGATTGGCGCGCCTGAAATTAATGGCCAATAATGACAGTTCCCGGTCCCTTAGAAGCTCTAACGACCCCCTGCAGGAAGTGTTAAAGAATTCTTGCATTATAGATATTAATTCATCATCGCCCATTCTATCTTCCGTTTCGTTTTTCATGTAATAGAATATTTCCACCAGTTCATTTATTATCCATGCATATTCTTCTAGGTGAATATAGTCTGAGCTACAAAAGGCAGCGATGATTTTATTTATAACTTCTATCCCCAGTTCAACTCGGCCATGGTTTCGGATAGCTCGGTTTCTCGATTCGATAAGCTCATGTGCTTCTGCGGCTGTTAATTCCAATCCATATTTTTGGGACTCTTCGTTCATCCTGAGTATTTCAGGTATGGTAAGCGGTTTAAGCAATACCCCCGTTGAATGATAAATATCGATTAGATTCATCGCATTAGCCCTCCTCTTATAGTCAAGCTTTCTTAAAAAGAAAAAACTGAAATTATATTGACAAAATTATATAAATATGATATATTAATAATTTACAGAGCTGGTCCATGTATTATATATTGATAATGCACAGTTGTCAATGTGCTTATTGCTGGGTATTTTAAATGCTTAGCATGAAAAAACGCCGTCTAATGATTTTTATCCTTAGCGGCGTTTTTTGATATCCTAATATCCAGGTGAAAACTAATCTCTTTGGTATATCATCTTTTAGGGTTTAACAATTCGCACTAGGTGGTTAAAGTCGCCCATACCTTCAAACTCCAATTCGAAAGAATCGCTCGGAGCGCTTTGCGGTGTATAGAGTTGATAGTACTCATTGCTGACTTCTGCCATGACTTTTTTCCCTCCGGCGTCAAATAAGAAAAAATAGCGTCCATCCAAGGACTTAATTCGCTGCTTTAAGCTGGCGGTGGTGGTGAAGGTCTTGATCTGATTTTCCTTTTGGGCATCAGCCAGGCTGGGATAAAGGGATAAGACTTCCCAGTTCGTAGCGCCATATTTAAGATTTAGTTGACGCTTATCCAGGCTCTTCTTTACATTATAAGAATCCACTGCTCCAACCAGGACGCCTACTGTCTGACCGGGATTGGCTTGCTGATAAAAGTCCTGAGTGGTGGCCACCCACAGTGGAGAATTTGTTGAATCCGGTACGTTTACTTGTAGGTAATAAATATTGTTGGAAAGCTCCCGGCTAACGATTGTGGCCTCCGTGACTTTTACCTCGGTGGTGCTGTAAACGTCTTTTGCGGATGGAAAAATCACTATGGCACTTATCAGTATAACGGCTAGTACAATAAGAACCCCAATAAGTATTTTCTTTTTCCTAGGCTGTAAATTCATTACTATGACACCTCCACAAAAGTAGGCGCAACAACCGCGTAACGGTCAGTAATTCGCGCCCCCAGTCTAGTATATAAACCTCCAAACTGATCTCCTACGAGGAAGGCCCCCAGAATTGGATAAGCTACCTGAAATTGACTTGCGTAGGTACTGCGAATAGTAATATCCACTGGGCCGATATCGACCAGATCTTGATAGAC
>JAQUUV010000040.1 GCA_028693695.1 Syntrophomonas sp. | reverse complement strand
CAATAGCTTCCTTAAGGGGTTCATAGCTGTCATAGTCGATTTTTTTATTATTTCTTAAAAGAGAGAACATATAGGCGGTTACATCATGCCGAAACCCGCGAGCGGCACTTCCGGTTAAACCCAGTTGAGCTTCAATTGATTCCAAAAATTTTTCGTCGGGGTCTAACTCTTCACCGGTATTTTTATCTTTAAGTTTAACTTTGTTAACAAATGCTTCCGCATGATCCAGATAGTTATTAAAAAGTGTTTCGGCTTGTTCCTTAAAACCATGTATAAAAGCTTTAGTAACCTCTTTCTCCAGAATCCGGTTATATTCTTTTTTTACAACATCCTGTAAGAATCCGAGTAACCTTTTCTTTTCCTCTTCGCCAAAGTCGCTGGCTCGAACCGACTTAATAATTGATTCCAATAAAATTATCGGATTTATACAATCATGTTCTGATTCGGAAAGTGCATTATCAATAGCCTTCATTATGAAACGGGTACTAATCCCCAAAAACCCTTCTCTGCCTGCTTCTTCTCTTAATTCCTTAATATCAATCCTTTGCGTTGCATCCTTTTGTAAAACTTCTTCTCCATTGTAAATATGCATTTTACTGATAATATCTACTTTGGATGAAGGGGTTAGGCGGCTTATGATTGCGAATATGGACGCCATTTCTATAGTGTGAGGCGCAATATGAGCTTTGAAATTACTCTTCTTAAGTATTTTTTGGTAGATTTTGACCTCTTCGTTTAGCTCCATGCAATAGGGAACTTCAATCTTTACGATTCGATCCAGGATAGCTTCATTGGTATGATCTGATTTAAATTTATTCCATTCTGATTCATTGGAATGAGCCAGAATTATACCATCAAAATAGATCATCGAATTTTTGCCCGGAGAGGGAATAGATTTTTCCTGGGTAGCTGTCAGTATGGTATGCAAGTATTCAACATCATTTTTGAAAATCTCAATGAATTCTACCAGTCCCCGGTTACCCGCATTGAAAGCTCCGTTTAATGATAAAACTCTGGGATCATCCTCAGGATACAAGTCCATTTTGGATATATCAACTGAACCGACCAGAACTGATGTGTCTTGATTGTTGGGATCCACCGGGGGGACCACAGCTATTCCTTTGCGTGATCGGATAGAAAAATTGCTGGTTACTACCTTAAAGTTTTCATATTCGCCTTTGTATTCATGAATCAATCTATATCGACAAATAGGACATAAATCTCCTTCGATGTTTACCCCGAGAATTTGTGCAAACTCTGCTCTTAAATGTTTGGGAATTAAGTGCAGGGGATCTTCTCGCATGGGACAGTCTTTGAGCACAAATATGGGAGGCTGCAGTTCTAATGCTCTTTTCAAGCTTTCCATCAATGAAGATTTACCGGACCCAACCGGGCCAACCAGGTAAAGCACCTGCCGGGATTCTTCCCCGTGCATGGCAGCCGAATGAAAATAGCGGACTAATTCCATTATGGTCTTGTCAATCCCATAGAAATCATTTTCAAAAAAGTTATATCTTTTTATGGTTTCCTGTCCGTATATTCTTTTGAGCCGTTGGTCGTCCTCAGTATGAATTGCTTCTGCTCCCTGACTAACGATGACATTGTACATACGCTCATGAGCCAGTATGGCTATTTCAGGATTATTTTTTACTAATCTTAAATACTCTAAGAAGCTTCCCTCAAATGCCTTATGTTGCCCTGATTGTCGATCTTTCTTGATTAAATCTTGAAAATCTAAAACCATACAAAAATGATCCTCCTCTCAAACCTTGTTAAAACGAAGCGGATCTAACCACCCATTTTAGGCTATACGTATATATATGCGCTTAAACCAATATATTGTGCTAGAAAAGTTTACTTATCTTTGGTTGTTTAAAGTGATTTGACCGTTAAAATAATCCATCAAACCGGGTATGGAACAGTTGAATATCTTACCACAACTGGGCGGCTTTGTGGGAGTTGATACAAAATGCACCAAATCTGTTCTGAAAGGTTTATCTCGTAGACTTTACAGAAAGTGGGCGAGATAAAAAATAATACGCGGGCAAAATAATAACAGAACTTATTAGGAGGTGATATTTTAATGAAAAGCGAAAATAAAACAGGGGCCAGTTCCAATATGACCAGTGATACAAGCGAGATTAATCCAACCGAGAATCCAATCGGGGCTATTGACCAATATATGCCCCTTCCTGACGACATTTTTAAAAAATGGAAGAAACACAAATAGGGTAAGTAAAAACGAGGGTAATTTTACCCTCGTTTCAGTCTGTCGACAAAGTCAGTATAAATTCAGGGGGAAATACAACAATTTTGTTAATGTATGATTGGAGGTATTTAGAATGCGAGATAAAAGTCCAAAGAACAAAGAGAAAAAGAAGAAAACGGCAGATAATATTAAAGATTTTAATGTACCAGCTCCCACGAAGACACCAAACAAGCACCAGTAATATAAAGATCCCGTATGGTGTTCTGCTCTGATCACGAAATACAAGGCTCTTTACATTTATAATTCCCCGATAATCTCGCCCGTCCTGGAAGTATCGTAACCGCCCATTCCATTTACTTCGTCTTTGAATTCAACCGACCTCAAGATCGAAAGCAAGGTCTGAAAATTAGATTTTTCCAAGTCATTCTTATATAAGACGAGATCATAACGTTCCTTGGTTAGCGGGACAAATTCTACTTCACGTACCTGCAAAGCAGCTTTTTCTGTGCCTAATCCAACATCAGCAAGCCCTCTAGCAACTGCACTGGCAACTGCTATGTGGCTCATCTCTTCATTTTGATAACCTTTGATATCGCGTGAATCAATATTGAGATTGCGTAAATGCTCATCAAGCATTACCCGTGTGCCTGAACCTTTATCGCGGTTGATAAATTTAACATTCGGCTTGAAAAGATCCGGCCAATCATGAATAGCTTGAGGATTACCGGGAGCCACATAAAACCCTAAAGTCCGATAAACCAGATTAATAATTACGGTCCGTTGACCAGGCAGCAATCTGCGGACATAGGGTATATTATATTCTCCTGTTTCGCCATCCCAGAGGTGAGTTGCCGTGATATTAGCTGTTCCCCTATAAAGCGCCAGCAAACCATCAATGCTTCCCACGTACGAACGTAACGAACGGAGCATTGGATTCTTTTTTTCCAGATAGCGTGTCAATATATCCAAGACAATGTCCTGACCGCAAATAATCAGCCCCTGGTTTTCGATAATCAATTTTTCCAATGAGACTTGTATATTCGCAGTGGTTGACTTTATTGGAGCTTCTGAAGCGTGCATATATACTTGCAGGTCGGCCTGACTGATGCGAATTTTCCTACCAACACGATAAGAGGGGATATCTCCACGTCTTAATAATTCATAAACTGTTCCTTTGGAAATTTTCAATAGCTTTCCTATTTCTTCCGGCGAATAGGATAACGGATCGGTCATGTTATCACCTCATACAAAAATAAAGGGTAAATATTTTTAAAGTCTCTTGTCAATTATTATAACATTTTGTACAATTATATTAAGTACCAAATAGCATCATTAAGCACCATGTAGCAATAATTAACATTCCATATAGTACCTTTTAGTGGCATTTAGTTAGGCTAGTGTAATAGTGGGTGAGTGACGAGGAACACCATTAGAGAGGATGGGGTCAAATGAGACTATACTGGCAATTTGATTACTTAAGTGATTTTGGGAGTAAGACCCGCTACTTCTATGGAACTGAGGCAGCTGCTCAAAGACGTATTAAAAAATACAATTGCGACAGGAAAGACCTCAGGAATTTGAGCAAGTCCAGAGTCCAATATCTCAAAATGGAAAAGAAAGCGCACTTTATTGATTTATAATCTTATAATACCACTTTATTCTTCAGCCTGTTCCCTCGTAACTTCACAACCTTTAAAAAATCCTTTATCAAATCCATCAATTTCAGCATCTTTTAAGCATTCAGGGCAAGGCTTAATTACCAATTTAATTCCACTTCTTTCATCAACAGTAGTAAGCTTACATAAACCCTCACCACAATTAGCACAATATACTTCGAAATATATCAACGGCATTATTAATACCTCATTTCAAAATTTAATTTCAAAGTGCTTCCAAGGTGTTTTTGAATACTTCTTTACAATCACTATAGTCCTTTGTACTGAAAACATGTATAAATTATTCTGAATTTTTAAACCAGGATTAAAATTGCCTTGTAAAAAAAACTGCCGCCAAAGAAAATCAGTAAACAGCCCAGCACAACTATGACAATACGATACAGGTTTTCTTTGATGAATTTACGCGTTGTGCCAACGATTATTGAAATCAACCCATACCATATAAAATCGGCTGAAATATGACCTATAAAGAACACAAATACTCCTGCGGTACCAAACAATTTGTAAGCCTGTATGAGAAACCCTAGGCCAATAATAGCCCACCATAAAAGAAAATAGGGGTTGGCTGCGCTAATCACAATACCGGAAAGCAACATATTTCTTGCACTGGATTTGTTATTGTCCAATTCAATATTTATTTTATTCTGTAAAGAACTAACGATCATATCAGAGCCCATATAAATTAACAGTAATCCACCAATAATACCAATGCTGATTTGTACATAGTTTGATTGCAGGATGATGTCGAGTCCCATAAATATCAAGGCAATCAAAATAATCTCCATTAAAGCATGTCCGGCGATAATGATGAATCCTGAATAGGGACCTGTATTTAATGATTGCCTAATAGTGTATGTAAGCAAGGGACCAGGCATCATGGCGCCCGAGAAAGCTACTGCAAGCGCAGATAAAAAAATCATGATCATTAAATGTACCCCTTCAAATATACAATATAGTAAAAATCAATTGATTTTACCATTTTGTTTGAAGAGCAGCAATTAAAATTCCTGCAGCATTCCTATTAAATACACAAAAAGCTTTATTGGCAAATAACAGGGAAAGGCGTAAAATATGGCTAATGCATTTGAGGGGCTCGGGATGAGATAATGGGCCTAAGAAAGACAGGAGCGTGTTAATAAATGATTAAGGTCTTTGTGTCCGGCAGCTTAATGACAAACGGCCGTTATCACCAATATTATCTGCAAGGAAAGATATTCCTGGGTAAAGGTTTTATAAATGAATATAAAAGATATATCCTAGGTGGCTTGGACGGAATCCTTCCTGAAAAGGGGGAACGCGTGCAGGGTGAAGTGTATGAAGTTGACCCGGCAGCGCTTGCCAAGCTAGACTTTCTTTATAACCATGGCACATACTTTACCAGAAGGATTGTTGATGTGGAGCTTGAAAACGGCGAAACTTTACAGGCTGATGTTTATATCTGGAACGGATCAGTTTAGTAAAGAAGCGAAATTCAGTTGCAAGCCTTCCAACTATGTAGATCCAGGGGGAATCGGCATGGCTTTTTCGCGACGGCTGGAATTAAAAACTATCCATAAAATGCTCTCAATATACTGCCGTGCTATACACGGCAGCAACCGGGAGCAGATTTGCCCAGAGTGCCAGCAACTCTTGGAATATGCCGGGCAGCGCTTGGATAAATGTCCGTATGGGGAAAATAAGCCAGTCTGTTCTCAGTGCCCGATACACTGCTATAAACCGGAACAGCGAGCGGCGGTCAAGGAAGTAATGCGCTATTCCGGTCCCCGTATGCTGTGGCGGAACCCGGTGCTGACAGCCCGGTACATGTACCGCAAGAAATTCAAATGCCCCGGTAGTATCTGATCTGAACCCGGAGTGATGGTGAGAAATTGCTGCTGGGTTTTAAACCTGACCAATATCGGAATTTGCATGGAGGTGGCTGGTTGCGCCCATGTCCTTTATTTTCTGGACGCTAGTTTAATTTGCGAAACTTATGATACCTTGTCAGGCTCTTTTATTAGCTATTAAATAATCTAAAAAAATTATCAAAATGCTTTTTCATTTCTAAAATAGCACTAAATACACCTTCAAAATAAGACAAAAGGCCTATATGAAATCAATGAATATGTAGTATAGTAAACATTAATGAGAATATTTCCGTCTCAAAATTATATTTAGGAGGTACATCTATGAAAAGAAAGGTCTATTTACTGCTCATCATTTGCTTATCAACATTGTTAGTTGTTAATCCTGTATTAGCGGCTCGTGGTGGAAATGGAGGAGGAAAAAGTAGTAGTTCATCCAGTGCCACTACGAGTGTTAGTACTGAGAGCTCTGCAACTACTGACAGCAAATCAAAAGGAAATGGATCGGAGAATAGTTCAAAGGCTGATAAAGTTAAGGGTCAGACAGTTAAAAGTGATAGTACAACATCAACCAAACAATTAAAAAACAAAGTGCTTAACTCAATGACTGAAACTCAACAAAAGGAAGTAAAAGAGAAGATTACCCAAAAAAGAAATGCAACTGCCAAAAAACAATTTACAGATACAAAGGAGCATTGGGCACAGAAGAATATAGACAAGGTGCAAAGCCTTGGTTTAATAAGCGGATACCAGGATGGAAGTTTCCAACCTGACACCCCGATAACTTCAGCTGAGGCGATGGTAATTGCGGTAAATTTAGCAGAGACGATTGGAACGGACCAATTAATTCAAACCAATACAACAACTTCAGATGCAACCGTAGCTGCCGAAGCATCTTCAAGTGAGGCTGTTGCCGATGGAAGTGCAAACGTGACCACGGATATGCCCCAATGGGCACAGGCCAAGGCCGAAACAGCTACAAAACTACGAATTGTAAACATGAATCGCTTCCACAGCGAAGTTCAAGCCAGTAGAGCGCAAACCGCTGTAATGCTTGCGAAGGCCTTAAGCTTACAGCCAGTTGACACAACAAATAGTACTTTCAGCGATTCAGTGTTAATATCATCCGAAGAGCTAGGTTATATTTTAGCCCTGAAAGAAGCTGGAATAGTAGTTGGAAGTCCGGATGGCAAGTTTAATCCCAATAGTTCCATTACCCGAGCTGAAATTGCAACCATGTTAGAAAATGCTGTAGAAGCCGCAGAAGGTGAAGAATCGACAGATACTACCGGTACGGATACAACCACTCCTACTACAACAACTGACACCACCACCGGTACGGATACAACCACACCTGCGACAACAACAGACACCACCACCGGTACGGATACAACCACGCCTGCGACAACAACAGACACCACTACCGGTACAGATACTACTACTGGAACTGGAACAACTACGACCGATACCTCTACGGGTTCGGGTGGGACAACTGCACCTGCAACAACGGGTACTACGGAATAGTCTTTTCAAATTAATTTAAAAGTTCAGATTTTGCTTGGGTCAGGCCAATATGTTATTAACTTATTGGTTTGACCTTTTTGTAGTTTTTAACCAGTTGCACCCCAAATTTACTTACATTTTAACAATAACAATTCCACAATACAGTATGAGTCAAGAGGATTACTAGAAAGAACATTTAGGGGTTTAACCAAGTATTACTTCCAAGTGAAGGTTCATAATGAGGTATCTGATGTACTAAAAGAAAATATAGAACCAATTTAAAGACCAGAAGATAATGGGAATAGATGTAGATAAGTTTGTGAATAGAATTAATAGGAATAACAGGAATATTATTGTTCCACATTGGATTCTGTCGACATATATTGAACCAAGGAGGTGAATCAATGAGTTCTTATCTCCAAATTCGAGCAGATTATCAATCATGATATTCAAGTTATGGGTCTACTGGCAGAAATAGCCTATGATATAGGCAATCCGACCCTTAGTGCCATGATTACTAGCATTATTGGAGATTAGAACGGTCACGTAGGTTCTTTGCGTTGTTGCTGCCACAGGTAACGATAATTCCCTAAGAACTACAAATTATAAGAGGTATTCACCAGTACCTGAAACAAAACAAAATATTAGAAAGGGAGTGTTTTTTTGTCTCACCACAAATCGGAAAAACTCAAATTGACGTGTCGATGTCCCCAATGTGCCAATTACCGTGAAATGCTGGAAGAATCAATCCAGGATGAGATTTGCGATGCTGGATTTTACGCTCAGATAGCTAATGAGGCTCCCACAGACGAACTACGCGAACTCATTACGAGTATTGTAGGAGACGAATATGGGCATGCACGACTACAGGCTTCTCTCTTAGGCATCTGTCCACCTCCAATATCATGTCCTCCAAATTGCCCACCAGCGACTGGCAACTTTGAGGCAGATGTGAGAGCAGCTATCAGAGGTGAATTAGAGGCAATTAGGCGATATGCAGAGCTAGCAGGATGTGCTCCAAACCCCGAAATCCGTTATTTATTGACCTCAATCCTTGGAGATGAATACGCACATACAAGGATATGGAATGCAATGCTGCTTGCTCCTTCGCTCTGCAACGGTTGCTAGTTGGCAATTTTCAATTATAACTTCCACACTGCATCTATGTGAACTGGGGGAGACTCCCTACCAGGGAGGGGGTCCCCCAGGTATTAGGGGGGTGAAAATATGTCATCAAGGTTGAGATACAAATATACTACAGGTCCTATCAGTATTAGCGAAAATATTGACAATATTCGGGTACTTTTACTAAACAATGGGTCAAAGGAACACTTTGCCAAAGTTAAAATCTTCAATTTAGATCAAACACCAAAAACACAAGTGTTTAGCGAGCTTTTTACGATTAGGCCTGACTCAGAAGCAAAGACCGAGTTTATTCCATCGTTTAATACATTTGAAGTACAAGTTTTAACCGATAGCCCTCATGTATATATCTGGGTAGGTGGACGATCTGGCAATGAAAATCTGGTAGGAAATACGGTTTTGCACAAAGAATTAGTCCGCTTCTAGACAATCATTCAATTCCATCACAATTTATAAGATACCAATTACCCTGTCTAATTCTCAATAGACGGGGTAATTAATTATTTGTTATATATTTCCTGCATGTTATTATTAATTAGGGCGTCTATGGGGCTCGCAGTTATGAGGGGGTGAAGCAATGAGTACAGATGTAAAACATAAATTTGCCAATATAGTTATAATGGAAAAAACAGTATTAATTGCCGTACTTATTATTCTAAGTGGCCTAAGTTTTAGCAGTTACGTTTTATTTCACACCCTTGCAGAACTATTTTGTGTGCTCATATCTTTCGGGGTTGTTCTGGTTACATTGTATACTCCTGTCAAAAAGGATAGTTTTCTTTTTCTAATTGGAATCGCTTATGGTTTTGTCGGAGTTTTCGATTTAATACATACCCTGGCATATAGTGGAATGGGCGTTTTTCCCGGTGATACGTCAAACCTGGCCACCCAACTGTGGATAAGTGCGAGATTTTTGCAGGCTGGTTCTCTGCTCATTGCAGCGCTTTTAATAGGGAAGAAAGTAGATTATCGAATATCTTTTCTTTCAGTAACTTCTATTTCAATTTTATTGGGAACGGCTATTATAGGAGGGGTATTTCCGGACTGCTTTATACCTAACTCTGGTCTGACTTTATTCAAAAAAGTTTGTGAGTATATCATCATTCTGCTATTGATAACTTCCGCAGTAATACTGCATAGACAACAAAAAGAAAAAAACGAGGATTCTAAGGTTTATCATAATTTAATCAAGGCATGTATCGTAAGCATATTTGCAGAGGCCTTTTTTACTCTTTACGTTTCCGTTTATGGTTTGGAAAACATGATAGGACATTTATTAAAACTATTATCTTTCTATTACATCTATAAAGCAATTATCGAAGCCTACCTTTGGCTGCCATATGTCGAAGCTTTGAAACGGTTAAAAGCGGAAGAGGCATTGAGGGAGAGCGAAGAAAGTTTGCGGGAGAGCATGGCGATGCTGGAACGTGCCCAGCGCATTAGAGGGGTAGGATACTGGACCCTTTACTTACCCAATAAGGAATTTAATTGGTCTTCCCAAGCACGGAGCATTTATGTAGGCGATGCCGATTTCGATCTTACTTATGAATCTTTACAGAAACTAACGCATCCTGAAGACCGGGCAAATGTCAAAGCTGAGTTAGAAAAAGCGTTAATGCAAAAGCTGCCGACTGAGATTGAACACCGTATCATCCGGCCGGGAGGAAGTGAGGTTATTGTTAATTTAGATATGGAGATGGATATAGATCATGACGGCCAAATAGTGCGCTTGTTTGGGACAATCGTAGATGTTACAAAACAGCGGAAGGCAGAAGCAGCCCAGAGGGAGATTGCCGAAAGATTAATAGCTCTGGATAAGCTTAAGGATCAGTTTTTGGCTAATACAACCCATGAACTAAAGACTCCTTTAAATGCAATTATTGGAATATCGGAGTCCCTTAGTGAAGATATTTCCGAGAAGCTTAGCTCAGAACAGCAAGAACATTTATCGATCATTAGCCTTTCCGCCAGAAGGCTGTGCAACTTAATCAATGATATTCTGGATATTTCCCAGTTAAAGAATGGAGATATTAAATTGAAAAAGAAGGCAGTTAGACTTGCGGATATTATTAGACAGTTGATATTGGTTTTTGAGTATTTGAACCATAAAAAAGAGGTATTGATGAGATGGAACATACCGGAAGATCTGCCTCTGGTTGTAGTAGACGAAGATAGAATCAATCAAGTGCTTTATAATCTTCTTGATAATGCATTGAAATTTACGGAACAAGGGGAAATAACAACCTCCGTAAGTGTTGAAGCAGATATGCTCATCGTCAGTGTAACAGATACTGGCATAGGCATTGCCAAGGATAAGCATGAGGATATTTTTAAAGCCTTTTACCAGATTGAGGATCCATTAACTAGAAACAATAGCGGCATAGGGCTGGGACTGTCGATTACCCAACAGCTTATTCAGTTGCATGGAAGTAAGCTGATGTTGGAATCCGAAGGAAATAAAGGTTCTAAATTTAGTTTTAAGCTGCCGGTTTTCCAAGGACAGGTTACAGATGACTATCAAATAAATGAGGTAATGACAAATCGTTATAATAATAAACTGGAATTAACTGAGTTGCCTACCAAGTTTACTCAGAATGAAAATCAAATTCTAATTGTCGACGATGATTACGCCAATCTGCAGGCAGCAATAATTACTTTAAAAAAAGAGGGCTATTCCATAGCTGTGGCCAATAACGGCCCCAAAGCCTTAGAAATGATAGATGCCAATCCCAACCTTTGTCTTGTGATCCTGGATTTGATGTTGCCGGGCATGAACGGTTACGATGTATGTAAAACAATTCGCAGTACCAAAGACTATCATGAATTACCCATACTTATGCTGACCGGAAGAAGCTATTCAGACAGCATCTTAATGGGTTTTAAAGTGGGCGTAAACGATTTTTTAGCTAAACCATTTGAACCGGGTGAACTAAAAGCACGCGTCAGCACATTAATAGAACTGAGAAAAAGTGTGCACCGGACATTAAGGACCGAAATTAAATTCCTTCAGTCCCAGATCAAACCGCATTTCATTCATAATGCATTAAATACCATAATATCTATCTCCAGGAAAGACCACGACCGAGCTATATCACTATTGGTAGAATTCAGCAATTATTTAAGAGGTTGTTTTAGTTATGAAAACTTGGAGGATTCAATTTCTATGGAGCAGGAATTGAGCTTAATACAATCTTATATCACGATTGAACAGGCTAGATGGGGAGAAAAGATCAAAATTCAATATCATATAGAAAATAAAGATATTGCCATACCACCATTAATAATTCAACCAATTGTTGAGAATTGTGTTGTTCACGGACTAAGGGCAAAACCCGAAGGTGGGACGATCATAGTATCCGTGCAATCAACCACTGAAAAGATTATTATTACAATTCAAGATGATGGGCTGGGAATGAGCCAAGAAAAAATAGCATCTCTGCTAACCGATGATATGGTTACAAGAGGAGTTGGGCTGAATAATATTAATCAGCGACTGAGAAAATTATACGGTGCTCAGCTTAGTATTAAGAGTGAGTTAAATAAAGGGACTTTAATACAGATGGAGATACCTTATAAAGGAGGGGTACTATGATTTCAGTTATACTTGTAGACGATGAGGTTCCGGCCCTCGAAGAATTGCAGTATCATTTAAGCAAATACCCGGATGTTAGTGTAATTGACATGTATAGTAATCCTATGGAGGCTATTGAAGCAATTCAAGTAAAAAAACCTGATTTAATCTTCCTTGATATTGATATGCCTTTTATCAACGGAATGGAGCTTGCTTTAAAAATACAAGATATTAATATTGAAACCGAGATTGTTTTTGTCACTGCCCATCATGAATACTCTTTACAGGCTTTCGAAGTTCATGCCCTGGACTACATTTTAAAGCCAATAGCCGATGAGCGATTTAGCAAAACAATGGCAAGGGTTATTAAGCAATGTAATATTAGGAATGATCAATCCAATA
>JAQUUV010000273.1 GCA_028693695.1 Syntrophomonas sp. | reverse complement strand
ATTAAACAAATTTTTGATTTTGATTTTTAATTTCGAATTAAGATTTGAAAGCTATTTATCAATTCCATTAGGTCTGTCGTATATATCATTGCCCTGACTATCAATGGCGACAATACAGGGAAAATCCTTCACTGTCAATTTTAATATGGCTTCCGGCCCTAACTCGGGATAAGCCACTATGTCAGCTGCCAATATTCTTTGAGCCAGATAGGCACCCGCACCCCCAACCGCTGCCAGGTAAACCGCGCCATGCTTCTGCATAGATTCTATTACCCCTTTATCCCTGGGGCCTTTACCTATCATTCCTTTAAGACCTCGTTCTATAAACAATGGTGCATATGCATCCATTCTCCCCGAAGTGGTGGGCCCGACAGATCCAATCACCTTACCCGGCGGCGCGGGGCAAGGTCCTGCGTAGTAGATCAACTGGCCTTGCAGTTCAAAAGGCAAATCCTCCCCTGCATGGATAGATTGTACCATCTTTTTGTGAGCGGCATCCCGGGCTACATAGATGATCCCTTCGACCAGCACTTCTTCTCCCATTTTCAGTTGAGCAATATCTTCATTAGAGAGCGGTGCTTTTATTACTTTCATGGATTTAAATCCTCCTACAAATCAACAGTTACACGGCGAGTACAATGACAACCCAGGCTTACCGCCACCGGCAAACAAGCAATGTGTGTGGGATAGGTTTCAATGTTAACCGCCAGGGCTGTCGTATCTCCGCCTAGTCCCTGTACTCCTATCCCCAGAGCATTAATCTTAACGAACATCTCTTCCTCAATAGCTGCCAGTTCAGGTTGCGGACTCTTCTGGCCCACTTCTCTAAAAAGCGCTTGTTTAGCAAGCAAGGCTGCTTTTTCCATATTACCTCCCACTCCTACGCCTACAATAATAGGCGGACAGGGGTTTCCTCCAGCTTCCCGAACTACCTTCAAGATAAATTCCTTTACCCCTTCCAGTCCCGCAGAAGGCTTTAGCATGGCCAATTGGCCCATATTCTCGCTCCCTGCACCCTTAGGGAAAACAGTAATACGCAAGCCGTCTCCGGCAACTAGATGAGTATGTATAATACCTGGCGTATTATCCCCGGTATTGGTACGCAGGAAAGGGTCATTTACAACTGATTTCCTCAAATAGCCCCGCTGGTAACCGTCACGTATTCCCTGGTTTACGGCATCTTCCAGCCCCCCCCCTACTAGATGAACTTCCTGCCCCAACTCGATATTAACTGCCACCAATCCGGTATCCTGACATAGGGCCATTTTTTCACCAACCGCGATCCGAGCATTTTCCAAAATAATCTGCAAACAACTGGAAGCGGAAGCTAAACTTTCGTGGTCCAACGCCACTTGCAAAGAATCCTTGATATCTGCGGGCAAATTTGTATTAGCCTCAATCACGGCCTCTGCTATAGCTTTGCTAATATTATCAACATGTACTTGACGCATGATTACCTCCTGTTGCTACTTTTTCTTCTCCGAATACGCAGCATCCTATACCACCATTTAACTGGGGTTGCGGCAGACATAAAACTTCGTGCAAGGTCTCTTTCTCAATGATCTTCTTGAGAGCACCATTAAGCGCTACTCCACCTGCTAATACAATTGTATCACTTTCTAATTGTTCCAACATATTGGAACAGCGTCGATAAAGTGTATAGTTTACCCCCGCAGCTAAATTAGAAAGAGAATATCCCTCAACTATTTTGCCTATGATTTCTGTTTCTCCAAAAATCGCACAGGTAGAATTAAGCTCCGCCGGGTCTTCGCTATAAGCTGAAATTTCCTCCAGAGTCAAACCCAGGATAGCCGCCATGTTCTCCAAATACCTGCCTGAACTAGCAGCGCAGCGGTCATTAGTCATAAAATCAACTGCCCGACCATCTCTTACCTTAACCACTTTGGTATCCTGCCCACCTATGTCCAGGAGAGTGAAGTTTAAGAGGCCGGTCTGGAAAACAGCACCTTTTACATGCGCTTGAATCTCGGGCAGGTGTATAGCCCCTTCCACCTGTACTGTTATCTTGCCATAGCCAGTCGCAACCAGCTGGTCCAGTTCATCAAAACCCAGCTCACCCAAATCAATTTTGAGGTTTCCCTTCCCCTGGCCACCATAGAGCCGATAAAAACTAATCGTATCGTATATTCTCGAATCAATAACGGTCAATTTATTCATTTGTATGATTTTTACGCTCCTCGATCCCATATCCATTCCTATCATTATGTACCACCTCAGTGTGATCATTATTTCTTCAACATACTCACAAATGCTTCCAGCCTCATCCGGGTGCGAGCATCCATCTTGCCCGGCTTGTCCCCTTCCAATGTTAAAAATGGCAGGTTGAGCTTCTGGCGGTAGATTAAATCCTCAATCTGACGATAACAAAAGGTCTGGGTATAGTGAATAAGCCCGTCCACTTTTCTTAGCTGAAGCTGGGTACGAATGTCTTCCAGGCGAGCAAATGCCCCGTAAGGGTAAGTATATTGCACATATTGTTCCACAATATCATTGGTATCAAAAGGCATAGAAAATTGCCGCTGCACCTCGTTGTATACCACTCTTGCCCCCATAGATTCTAATCCGGTATATAAATCGGTGAAAATAGGCGGAACCCCAATGTAGGCCAGCCTCACTTCATCTTTATAAGGCTTCCTGCCCCGGGCTTGGCTAATAAAGCTCTGTAAATCACGCTCATATTGTTGGGGGTCTCCATT
>JAQUUV010000272.1 GCA_028693695.1 Syntrophomonas sp. | reverse complement strand
CAGCATCCACAGTGGCAACGGGTTTCTTTTTAGCTGCCATAATACCCTTCATGGAAGGATAGCGAGGTTCATTCCAGCTTACTTGGCTGGAGACAACCGCGGGAATAGCAACTTCAATAACTGCAGTACCGCCATCAGCCTCAGTTGTGCAGGTAGCTTTTCCGCCAGCAATATCAATGGCGGTAATAACGTTTACATGCGGATAACCGAGAATTTCTGCAATACGGGTTGGAACCTGAGAAGCACCGTCATCAGCAGCCACATGGCCAGCTAATACTAATTCTGGGCCCTCAGCTTTAATCGCAGCCGCAAGAGCAACTGCCCGGGCATATTCATCAGCAGCGGTATCCTGTTTTACCAGGATCCCTCTGTCAGCGCCCATGGCTAAAGCTGTACGCAGTGCATCCATGCCTTTGTCGGAACCGGCAGTTACAACTACGACCTCAGTGGCAATACCCTTTTCCTTGAGCTGAATAGCTCCTTCAACAGCAACCTCATCATAAGGATTGATTATGAGGTTAATACCCGCATC
This sequence comes from Syntrophomonas sp., assembly GCA_028693695.1. Taxonomy (GTDB): domain Bacteria; phylum Bacillota; class Syntrophomonadia; order Syntrophomonadales; family Syntrophomonadaceae; genus PHAA01. The sequence continues at coordinate 2,234 of JAQUUV010000272.1, read as the reverse complement.
GGAAATTTTGCCATCTTTCAATTCGATTTTGGCTTCTGTGTCAAATGTTTGCTTAACACATACTAGAACCTTCAAGTTCATTCCTCCTTTTTTAAATCTAATGGTTTTTCTGAATATCGTGGATTTTTACCTACACGCCCGTTGTTCTTCCATCACCCCCATGAAAGTTATATATATTAACTGTTGCCTACGGCAAATTCACCGCCAAACCTTTAAGAGCTATTTTCCCTAATGACAAAAATAAACACAGCCAAGATATTACTTTCTATATTGAAGTTAATTTTCCTGCTAAAAAGAAATAATCGGAAAAATTTTTATCAACTCGCCTCAAAAATTATGATAGTATTTTATATCTTTTGATAGAAAAATGTAGCAATTGATTTGAATCCTAATTCCCGGGCTTGAAAAATCTGTTCGGTACTGCCAATAAACAACACTCCTCCGGGTCGGAGTGACTCAGCAAATTTACGGTAAAGTTTTTGTTTGCTTTCCTCGGTAAAATAGATAACTACATTCCTGCAGAGGATTAAGTCAAAGTCACGAGGGAAGGTATCTATCAAAAGATCTTGTCTTTGAAATATAACCATTTTCTTAATTTCATCAGTAACCCGATAATTTTCCCCTTCTTTTATAAAGTACCGGTTCCCATATGTGACGGGCAGAGTCTGCAGCCCTTTAACTGCATATAGACCCAGTGCAGCCTTCTCCAACACTTCATTATCCAGATCTGAAGCCAGTATCCTATCCACTTTGTTCGGAAATTTTTCCCGAAACAACATAGCCAGGGAATAAGCTTCCTCACCAGTGGAACACCCCGCACTCCAGACTCTCAAAGGACTTTTTTCTTTTAGCAGACCCGGAATGACATCCTTTTCCAATACCTCCCAGTGGTTGGGATTGCGAAAAAATTCGGATACATTTATGGTTAAATGTTCAATGAACCTGTGGTAAATTGCATCATCAGCACGAAGCAAAGTAATAAATTTATTATAATCACCTATATTTACCAGTTTCATAAAGCTATTAATGCGGCGCTCCATTTGCGGCCGTTTATAGGAAGTAAGATCGATTTTGCTGATGGTCTGAAACTGTTTTAGAAACCATTCCCAGCCATATAAATTATCCAAGGCTGCTCCTCCCACGGTTAAATTTTATCCAGAGCCTTATCTACCGCTGCAACGGTTTTGTCAACATCATCTAAACTATGCGCTCCGGAGACAAAACATACTTCAAACTGGGAGGGCGGAAAATAGACTCCGGACTGCAACAGTTCTCGGTAAAAACGCGCATATTTTTCCGTATCACAGCTTAAAACTGATTCATAATCACTAACCTCTTGTTCGGCAAAGAAGATCGAGAACATAGATACAGTTCTGTTTATGGAGTAATACAGGTCATGGGCTTCAAAAACGCCCTGCAAGCGATCGGTCAAATGATAAGCCATAATTTCCAAGCGTTCATAAAATCCTTTTTCCTGCAATTTCTTTAAAGTAGTGATACCGGCTGCCATGGCCAGGGGATTGCCTGATAAAGTTCCCGCCTGGTATACATCCCCCTCAGGCGCAACCCGATCCATAATTTCCTTTTTACCTCCATAGGCTCCTACCGGCAAGCCCCCTCCGATAATTTTGCCAAGAGTCGTTAAGTCGGGCTTTATCTGAGTAAGGGTTTGCATCCCACCATAGCATGTCCTGAAGCCGGTGATAACTTCGTCAAAAATCAGCAGACTACCATAAAGTCTGGTAATCTCTCGTAAACCCTCCAAAAAGTTGGGTCGGGGAATAACCAGCCCCATATTGGCAGCGATCGGTTCTACAATAACTGCGGCAATATTGGGCCCAAATTGCATAAAAGCCTTCTTGACCGATTCTAGATCATTGTACTTGCACACCAAGGTCTGTTCGGCAAAAGCTCTGGGAACACCGGGACTGGTAGGAACACCTGCCGTAAGCATACCCGAACCTGCTTTGATTAAAAACGTATCCGCATGTCCGTGATAGCATCCCTCAAATTTTATAATCTTATCGCGACCGGTATAGGCTCGCGCCAGGCGCACCGCGCTCATGGCAGCCTCGGTTCCCGAATTTACCATACGCACTCTGTCGATTGAGGGAAAGGCATCGCATATTAATTGCGCCAGATCGATTTCCTTTTCACAACATGCACCATAGCTCGTACCTTCTTGGGCCGCCATACATATGGCATCAATTACCTCTGGGTGGCTGTGGCCAAGA
>JAQUUV010000271.1 GCA_028693695.1 Syntrophomonas sp. | reverse complement strand
TGGCTTTGAGTATAGCTGAAGCTCTGGGCAAGAAAATTTATATTTGGAATATAAAATCTACCACCAAGGCTCAGGAGGGCCTGTATATTTATGACACGGTGCAGAGGCTTTATGATAGCCAGTTCAAGGACCATGATGTGGCTAACATCAAGCAGTATATAAGAGCGGGCAAAATGGGTGAAGCCTTCCAGAGCAGTGAGCAGGTAGTACTGTTGATTGATGAAATCGATAAAGCTGACCTGGAGTTTCCCAATGACCTTCTATGGGAATTGGATCAGATGACTTATTATATACCGGAAACCAAGGAGACGGTAAAAGCTCAAACCAGGCCCATCGTTATTATTACCAGCAATGCAGAGAAAGAACTTCCGGATGCCTTCCTGCGCAGGTGCATCTTCCATTATATTGCTTTCCCTGACCCGGAAGAAATGGGTCAGATTATCAAGGTGCATCACCCTGACTTGGATAAGCGTTTACTCGAACAGGCCATGGAAACCTTCTATATGCTTCGAAATATCCCCAATATGCAGAAGAAGCCCAGCACCAGCGAATTGATAGATTGGCTGCAGGCTTTGGTGGTAGGGGGAATTAGCCCTAATAAAATCAAGCAGGATATGCCCTTTTTGGGTGTGCTTTTGAAGAAAAACGAGGATCTGGACACCCTCTTGAACCAGCTCCATAATAAAACTCAGACCAAGGTTCAGTCTCGCAGCAGCTATTGGAATCGTTAGGAGAAAAGATTTGTTTACCGAATTTTTTTATTACTTAAGAAATTTTGGGGTGCCGGTTTCCATGAACGAGTGGCAGAGTTTGATGGAAGCCCTGGAAATGGATATGGCAGGTTCTAGCTTAACCGGTTTTTACTATCTGTGTCGGGCTTTGCTGGTTAAAACAGAGGCCCATTATGACAGGTTTGACTTGGCATTTGCCAGCTATATGGGAGACTTGGAAAGTCCGGAGGGTCTCCCCGATAAAATATGGGAGTGGCTGAATAAGGAACTTCCACCCCAGGAAATAACGGATGCAATGCGACAGAATCATAATCAGCTCGACATCGAAGAGATGAAACGGATGTTGGAAGAGAGATTGGCGGAACAGAACGAGGAGCACCATGGCGGTAATCGGTGGGTAGGTACCGGGGGTACGTCTCCCTTTGGACATTCCGGTTTTCATCCCGGGGGCATCCGTATAGGTGGCAATACCAGGAACTTGTCGGCAGTAAAGGTAGCCGGCATGAGGCGTTTTCAGGAATTTCGCACCGATGAGACCCTGGGTGTCCGGCAGTTTCAATTGGCTTTGCGTAAGTTGAGGCAGTTCACTACTCGGTTGGATGGAGCCAGGGAAGAGCTGGATGTGGATGCCACGGTTGACCAGACCTGCCAGAATGCCGGTCGCCTGGAATTGGTATGGGCCAGACCCCGGGTGAACAGTATGAAGGTTCTGCTGCTTATGGATGCGGGAGGTTCTATGCTGTCTTACAGTCGTCTGTGCAACCAGTTGTTTACAGCGGTAAATAAATCCAACCATTTCAAGGACTTAAAAACCTTCTATTTTCATAATTGTATTTATGATCGGCTCTATCATGACTCGAGCTGCAGCGGTAGTGACTATACCGATACCGAACATATCCTGCGCAGCTGTGATTCTGATTATCGGGTAATTATCGTTGGTGATGCTAGTATGGGTCCTTCTGAGTTGATGCGCGTCGGCGGAATTATCGACTGGTATTTACATAATGAACAACCCGGCATTGATTGGTTGAAGCGTATACGCCAGCATTTTGAATACTCAGTATGGCTCAATCCTCTGCCGGCAAAGTATTGGGAATGGGTGGAAGGCGCTTTTACCATTAGAACCATTGGGCAGGTATTTCCCATGGAGGAATTGACGGTGGAAGGGCTGGAACGAGCCATAACTAAACTAAAAAGTCGCTCGGCGGTGGGAGAGGGGATTAAAGTTGCTAAAGGATAATAAGGTCGAAATTGTTGTGGACGGGGTAACTGGAGTGGGTAAATCCAGTCTGGTAAAGATCATCTGTGAAGAGATGCAGTTAAAGCCATTCAGCGAAATGTTTGAAGATGAAAATAGACTACTGCATAAATTTTTCTATGATCGTGAAAAATGGGCTTTTGCCATGCAGACAAATTTTCTTACTAATCGCTTTAAACAGTACCAGCAGGCTATGAAGGTAGGCCGGGCGGTAATGGATCGCTCTATTTATTCCGACCGAATATTTGCCCTCATGTACCTGAAACATGGTTACTTAGGCGCTGAGGAATATGCTGTTTATAACAACCTTTTGCATACCCTGCTGGAGCATGTTAACCCTCCTACCTTGATGGTTTACCTGCAAGTAAGTACCGATGAAGCCATCAGGAGGATTCACAGGCGGGGACGCCCGGATGAGGTTGAGGTAGAACGGGAATACTGGGATATGTTAAACCAGTTTTACGAAAAAAACTACCGGGACTTCGACCTGGGACAACTTCTGGTTCTGAAGGTAGACCGCCTGGACTATGTGCATAAACCCGAAGATCGCAGATATATCATGGGGGAAATCAGGCAGGCCATAAACAATGTATCCAGATCTGCATCGGCCTTATAAAGTAGCGTGTAGGTGGTGGAACGATGGGCAATATACTGGCAGTTTTGGCGGGATTAATATTCATGCTTTATACCAGCTATTTTATTAGAATCATAAAAGGTAATCCCCAGGTTTTTGAGGCAGAAATGCTCAAAACCTTGGCCGAATGGATTGTCACTAAAGGGGCG
>JAQUUV010000270.1 GCA_028693695.1 Syntrophomonas sp. | reverse complement strand
GTGAAGATCATAAGGTGGAAGTCACGATTCCTTTGAACGGTTTGATTCTTCGTGGAGAAGTAACCGCCGAGGACATGTACAGCGCTATCGACATGGTAATTGAAAAGCTGGAGAAACAGATAGAAAAACATAAGACCAAGCTCTATAAAAGCCATCGCGGCTCAGGACTCAAGCAGGCCGTAGCTGATGAGATTAAAAGACAGCTGGAGCACCAGGATACCACCGAGAAGTTTAAAATCGTTCGAACCAAGCGATTTGCTTTAAAGCCGATGGATGAGGAAGAAGCTATTATGCAGATGAGCTTACTGGGCCACACTTTTTTCGTGTTTTTCAATGCGGAAACTGACGAGGTCAATGTGGTATATAGGAGGAAGGATGGCAACTTTGGCCTGATCGAGCCTGATTTTGATTAGATTCCCTTAGTTGCCGTAAGCCTACTAAACATGATACTATATAGATGTTTTAATTCGACTAATAGGAACCTTATGGTTCCTCTTTTTTTGGAAAGAGGTAAGAAATGGCACTTAAAGATTTTGTAAAAAAGTTAATAGATGATAATGAGAAAGAGGTTAAAAAATTAAGAAAAGTAGCGGAGCAAATTAATGCTCTGGAAGAAGATTGCCGGAAATTGGCTGACGAAGATTTCCCTCGAAAAACTGAGGAATTGAGGGAAAGGTTAAAGAATGGTGAAGGTTTAGACGATATATTACCTGAAGCATTTGCTCTGGTTCGGGAAGCTTCGCGCCGGACGCTGGGTATGAGGCACTTTGATGTGCAATTAATAGGTGGTATGGTTCTGCATCGGGGTAAAATATCTGAGATGAAGACCGGGGAAGGTAAAACCCTGGTGGCGACTCTGCCCGCTTACCTGAATGCACTGGAAGGTCAAGGCGTGCATATCGTTACCGTAAATGATTATCTGGCCAGCCGCGATGCATCCTGGATGGGTCCGGTTTTTGAGTTCCTCGGCTTGTCGGTGGGGCTTATTGTTCACGACTTAAGCTATGCGGAACGGAGGGCCGCCTACGCCTGCGATGTGGCCTACGCAACCAATAACGAACTGGGATTTGATTATCTGCGTGACAATATGGTAGTAGGTGCGGATAACATGGTACAGCGTCCCCTCAACTATGCCATTATCGATGAGGTGGATTCCATCTTGATCGATGAAGCGCGGACGCCCTTGATTATTTCCGGTGAAGGTGATAAGCCCACCGATTTATATTATAGGATTGCTAAATTCATTCCTCGTCTGGTGAATGAAGAGGATTATAAGGTGGTTGAGAAAGAGAATATCGTTACTCTGACCGAAGAGGGTGTCAAGCGGGTGGAGAAGTATTTTGCCATTGACAACCTATCGGATAATATGGAGATAGCCCATCATGTAAACCAGGGACTTAGAGCTCACAGCCTGATGAAAAAGGATAAGGATTATGTCATCAAGGATGATCAGATTATAATTGTCGATGAGTTTACCGGACGTTTGATGTTTGGTCGGCGCTATAGCGATGGACTGCATCAGGCTATCGAGGCCAAGGAAGGGGTAAAAATTGAGAAGGAATCCCAGACCCTGGCAACGATAACCTTCCAGAATTATTTTCGAATGTATAAGAAGCTATCCGGTATGACCGGAACTGCCAAGACCGAAGAGGACGAGTTCAGAAACATCTATGGTATGGATGTAATTGTTATTCCCACCAACCTGCCTATGGTACGCGATGATAACTCCGATTGGGTGTACCGGAGCGAGCAGGGCAAGTTTTTGGCCGTGGTGGAAGATATTATCGAGAAAAATAAACAAGGACAGCCGGTTTTGGTAGGAACCATAAGTATTGAAAAATCCGAGTTATTAAGCAGCATGCTAGCCAAAAGAGGTGTCAAGCACCAGGTTTTAAACGCCAAACACCATGAGAAGGAAGCCCAGATTATTGCTCAGGCTGGTCAGCCCAATACCGTTACCATAGCTACCAACATGGCCGGCAGAGGTACAGATATTGTCCTGGGAGAAGGGGTACAAGCCCTGGGTGGCCTTTATGTGCTGGGCACCGAAAGGCATGAATCTCGTCGTATTGACAACCAGCTCCGGGGGCGCTCCGGGCGGCAGGGTGATCCTGGAGAATCCCGCTTTTACGTATCTCTGGAAGATGATTTAATGCGACTATTTGGCTCGACTAACATTGAGGGAATTATGGATCGTCTGGGGATGGATGATAGCATTCCTATTGAAAATAAATTGATCAGTAAAGGGATCGAAAATGCTCAGAAGAAGGTGGAAACCCGAAATTTCGGAATCCGCAAAAATGTTTTGGAATACGACGATGTAATTAACAAGCAGCGGGTCGTGATTTATGGGGAACGCAAAAAGGTTCTATATGGCGAAGATTTAAAAGAGACGATTGCTGCCATGATCGATGATGTAATAGGTCAGGTAGTTGACAACTTTGCCGGTGAATTTAAGTATACTGATGAATGGGATTTGGATGGACTAATAGCCTATATTGAGCAGAACATCTTACCCGAACCCGACTTCAAACGGGATAATATTCTGGGTATGACCAAAGTCGAGGTAAAAGAACTGGTAGAGGAAAAGACTCATGCTCTGTATGAGTCCCGCGAGCAGGAACTGGGCAGTGAAACCATGCGCGAAATAGAGAAGGCTATCATGCTCCGGATTATTGATAATAAATGGATGGATCATATCGATGCTATGGATCAGCTCCGCAATGGAATCAACCTGCGGGCTTATGCTCAGCGTGATCCCCTGATCGAATACAA
>JAQUUV010000039.1 GCA_028693695.1 Syntrophomonas sp. | reverse complement strand
ATACTGAATATCCTGGCGCCAACGCCGAATATGTAACCTTCCCTTTTAAACTCCATGGCCGAAGCCACAATGGCGTTCGCGAAACCTGTTATAGGCACAATTGAACCCGCCCCGGCCTTTTGCCCCAAGTCATCATAAACCCCGATACCTGTAAACAATGCCCCTAGAAATATCATAATTATAGCCGTTAAAGAACCGGCATCAACCTTGTTTAGCCCCAGAGAAATCAGGTAATTGAGGATAATTTGACCAATCACACATATCAATCCGCCTACCACGAAAGCCCACAGGCAATTTTTTAAAATGGGTGGTTTGGGTTTTATACTATTAACCAGGTGATGATATTCCTCTTGCTGGGCTGTTTTTAGTTTTTCTTCGCCTCTTGAGCTCATGCTGTATCCCCCTCAGTATCGTATTATTAGCTTTGGGCAGTAGCTTTATACATGAATTACCACAACGAATGATCGTTCTTGAAGGATTTAATCGGAAAATAGGGCGATAAAAAAACCAGCAGGCATATTTACCTGCTGGGGGGACACAAGGGGACGGTTCTCCTGTGCTAACTTGTTAGCACAGGAGAACCGTCCCCTTGTGTCCCCAAGATATGTGACAGGGGTTGTTGACACCCCCTGTCACATAATTCAGCTATTCGGTATAAGCTATCTTGATATTAGCTTTATAATCAACGATCTTGTTCCCCTTGACACTTGCAGTCCAATTGGATACCTCTACTCCTGAAATATTAGTAAAGGTTTTAGATGCATCAGCGACCGCACTGTTGACAGCATCCTGCCAATCTTTATGAGATTCTCCTACAAATTCTGCTACTCTAATCTGCAATTTACATCATCCTTTCAATTCAATTAGGTTTATTATTGCTATTGAAAAGATGTTTTATTCCAGTACCCTTTTAAGTTTTAACAAAGCTCCTTTTTCAATTCGGGAAACCTGTACCTGCGAAACTCCCAAGTCATCAGCAATACAGGACTGGGTTTCATCGCGAAAAAATCTTCTTACAATGATTTCCTGCTCCCGGTTGTCCAACTTGCTCAAAGCCTCACGCAGAGCAAGTTTTTCTAGCATCATAATATTGCTTTCCTCACTGGCCAGCCTATCAATAAGGGAAATCTGCCCCTTGTCTTTCCCAGCAAACGCATCGTGTATAGAAGTAGTAGCCTGACAGGCCTCCATAGCCATTACAATTTCTTCCTTATCCATTTCTAACAAACAGGCTATCTCTGTGATAGTAGGTTCCTTGCCCAGGTTTCCTCGCAATTTGTCCTGAGCCCAGCGTATCTTGCCATAATTTTCTTTAAGCCCCCTCTGCACCTTAACGATGCCATCATCCCGCAAGAACTTCTTGACCTCACCAATAATCATGGGCACAGCATAAGTAGAAAAGCGCACCTGGAAGGAAAAATCAAATTTGTCTATTGCCTTAACCAGACCTATAGAACCTACCTGAAACAGATCTTCGTAGTCATAAGAAGTGTTTTTAAATCGTTCTAAAACCATATAGACCAGCCCTATATTGGCCTCATAAGCCTTCGACCTTGCATGCTCATCACCAGCCTGGGCTTTTTGTAGGAGTCTATCGTTTTCCTGGTATATTTTTTCCGGGGGCATAATATCTCCCCCCTTAAGCAAGTGCTTCTTTATCTTTGACAAGAAAACAACGCTTGAGCTTTATGTTAGTTCCTTCACCCGGTTGGCTCACAACCTCCAATTCATCCATGAAGGATTTCATAAAGGTAAAACCAAGTCCCATACGACCCGGGTCACTTGAAAAGCTGGGTTCCATTGCCTGTTTAACATCGGCAATGCCTATTCCCTTATCCTCAATCATAATTTCCATTATCCGATCATCCAATATGGTGGCCATAACAAGCACCTTCCCGTGAGGTTGGTTTTTATATCCATGGATAATGCTGTTAGAAACTGCTTCTGATACCACTAGTTTGATCTCCTCTATCTCCTCTAACGTGCAATCCAATTGAGTAGCAAAGGCTCCTACACATGACCTGGCAAAGGATACATTCTCCGGTACACTTGGAAATTCAAATCGCACATAATTCTTCATATTCATGGCCTGTCCATTCACCTCCCCTTAAATATTGATAATATCCTGCTCGTTATTATACAAGGAAATTAGCTTATTAATGCCGGAAAACATTAGAATCTTGCGGACTGATGTACTAGCGCCCACAATATACATTTTCCCACTTACACTTGAAATCTTTTTGTACCTGCCAATTATTACTCCCAGGCCTGAGCTATCGATGAAGGTTACTTTTTCAAGGTTAATGACCAGGTTAGTAATTTGCTTAGTTTCTAATTTTCTATCTATCTCCTTTCGCAACTTTTCTGCCACTAACATGTCCATTTCACCCTTTACCCTAACCAGCAGCGTATTTCTAATTTGCTTCAACTCTAGTTCCATGCAAAAGTCCCCTCCTCGTACGTCTTAACCACTGAGGGATCATGAAATAATAATCTGATCGTATTATTTCGTGCTCCTTAAGCTAAGAACTTCTACAAGCAGGGGACAATTCCTTCCACAAAATTCCAATTATAATATAAAGGTTTCGGCAAACATTTTCATTATTTCCTTCAATAGACCTGATCGCGCTACGTCTTTTGACGAAACGATGTCGATTGTCTTTTGTAAATCTGCATCTTTAAATATCTGTATCTCCCCCAGCTTTTGTCCCTTTTTAACAGGAGCACTGATATAGGGAAGCAGTTCCTTCTTACTGGTCAGATTTGCCTTGTCACCCTTGGAGTAAATCGTCCCGGCCTCCTCGGCAGTTACTGCTTCCACTCCATCTTCCATTCCTTTACCTACTTGAACCATTCCGCATACACTATCACGGGTAAAAAATGACTTATAGGCATACTTCGCAAAGCCATAGTTGTACAGTTCCATCGAATCCCGGAAATGACCCCTCACCTCAGGGGATGCCATAACCACCGAAATCAGACGAAGACCATCCCGTTTAACAGTTGAAGTCAAGCAGTATTTGGCTTCATTGGTCCACCCGGTCTTAAAGCCGTCTGCGCCCTGATACCACCAGAGCAGTTTATTAGTATTATAGAGCTTAAATTTTCCCTGCCGGAGATTATACTCTTTTATGGAGGTATATTCCAATAAGCGTGGATGGGACAAGGCGTACTTAGCTATAACAGCCATATCATAGGCCGAGCTATAATGATCCTCGGCGGGTAAACCATAAGCGTTAACGAAATGGGTATCCTTCAACCCCAAATCGCGAACCTTATCATTCATTTTATCCACAAAACTCTGATGGGTTCCTTCCAGGTGTTCGGCTACAGCCACACAAGCATCGTTGGCAGATCCTGCCGCAATTGCAATTAGCATCTCTTCATAGGTCATTGATTCGCCTGGAGCCAGATAAATCTGTGATCCTCCCATCTTCCAAGCATTTTCACTGGTAATGACCTTATCCTTAAGTTCAACTTTCCCCGCTTCCAGCGCCTCCACACCCAATATGAGGGTCATTAACTTGGTCATACTGGCTGGAGGCAAGCGCTTGTTTTCATTTTGGGCAACCAGAATTTGGCCCGAATCGGCATCCATCAGCACATAAGCCTCGGCCTTCACGTTCTCCATTTTAGCCTGGGCCACTCCCGTCCCAGCCCAGGAGAAGATAAATAACATTAATACCATCCAAACCGCTGCATGTCTAACTCTCATAACCAGCGTACCCCCCCTATCGTATAACTTGCTATCGTCGTCCTTAAATTATATTGAGGTACACTTGCTATTATGCCATTCAGTTAACTTAGGGACTATCAAGAAATAAACTAGTCATTTACTCCGGTCTTTTTCACGCTATACTTAGTTGTCAAAACGCAATAATACCTCCACCCTTCGGGTACCACTGGTGCTCCCTTGCGGTCGCCAATAATGTTGCAGTATTACCACGCTTTTACGCCGTGTCTAGCATGAAAAATCCTCGGAGTATTCTGCCTTATTTATTCCTTAATAGTCCCTTTTGCCATTATTATGAAAGGAAGCAGGGTGAGTGGCTAATCTTGTTGCGAAACATATATTTCATCAAATTCATCAGCAATCCTGATAAATACCTCTAATATCTGGGGATCAAAACAACCCGACCTGCTCTTCGCGTCTCCATTTACAATTATTTCCATAGCCTCTTGGTGACTTAAAGCTGGTTTATAGGGCCTTTTACTTCTCAATGCATCATAATGATCACATATTGAGACGATTCTACCCTCAAGTGGAATATCTTCACCCTTTAAGCCACCGGGATAACCACTCCCATCCCATCTCTCGTGATGGCTGAGAGCAATAGAGGCAGTCATATTAATCTTTTCATGGATTGAATCAGAAAGTATACTGGCTCCGGTAATCGTATGGGTTTTCATAATTTCAAATTCTTCTTCTGTTAAAGGGCCAGGCTTAAGCAGTATCTTATCCAATATGCCAATTTTTCCAATGTCATGGAGTGGAGCAGCAAAGGCTAGGGATTCAACATACTCCTCCGACAGCCCCATAGCCCGGGCCAGCTTGGGCGCAAAAAGTCCCAAGCGACGGTTGTGCAGACCGGTATCCAAATCTCTTAATTCGGTAGCTGCAGTCAATCTTTGAACGACTTCGCCATTTAGTTGCTGAACTAAAGACAGGGCTTCCTGAAGTTCCCGGGTACGTTTTTCCACAGTTTCTTCCAGCTCCTGCTTGTATTCTTCTTCCATCTTAGCAAACCTGACTAGACTTATAGCTTTGTGTAGCACCTCTAAAAACTGTCCGATATCCAAGGGTTTTAAGACAAAATTATCCACACCCATATTTATTAAATCCAACAGATATTTAGCCTCATCATGGGCAGAAATAACAATGATAACCTGTTTTTTATTACTTGTTTTAATTTCCTGAGACATCTTTACGCCAGTCATAACTGGCATGTTAATATCGGTAATTACGATGTCATAACTGCTTTCCCTATATTTATCTAACCCTACCTGACCATTTTCAGCGCTTGTAACATTGGTAAAAAGCTGGTAAGAAGCCTATAAGTATTTTCCCGAAGATCTCGATCATCTTCAACATATAAAACCTTAAGCCCTTGGGCGGCATCTCTTAGTTCCTTGGCACTAACCACTTCCATATTCCTCCTTGTCAACACTGAAGGGGAAGCGTTATCGTAAAGCAGGCTCCCCGGTCATGGTTATAGGCTCTAAGTTCTCCTCCGCAATGTTCTTCTATAATGGTTCTAGACATATATAAACCGAGTCCAGTTCCTATAGCCGGACCCTTGGTTGAAAAATAAGGGTTGAATATTTCGCCTATTATTTCTTCGGGTATTCCTCCACCATTATCTATTATCTCCACGATTTGATACCCTTCTTGTTCATAACCCTTAATGTAAATTGCAGGCTCCAATACCTTGTTGTCAGTTAAGGCATCTATGGCATTTTTAAAAATATTTAGAAACACCTGCATCAGCTCATTGGGATAAGTATAAATAGGGGTAACAAATAAATAGTCTCTTTCAAGAGTGATATTTCTATATTCCATCGATTTGCCTATGATGCCTAGGGTAGCATCAATAATATCGTTAATAAACGCTACATTCTTCGGATTATCCGGTTTAAAGAAGTGCCTGAAGTCATTGATAGTTTTCGAAAGGTATTGAGCATGATTGTTAATTTCATCCAGCAAATTGGTGAACTGATTCTGATCATACATATCCAGATCAATAAAAACCTTTAAATTACCTGCAATAGTACTGATAGAAGAAAGTGGCTGACGCCACTGATGGGCAATCATGCCTACCATCTCTCCCATAGCGGATAATTTAGAATTCTGCACCAATAACTGTTCTTGTTGATGTCTCTCCGCTATCTCTTCTTGCAGTTGCTCATTAAGCGTTACGTATTCCTCTATCATGTTGTTTAATACTTCTTGTTCCCGTAATAGTTCTTTTTCTTGATAGAGATGACAATTTTCCACCTTGTTTAAGTCATTAAATATGGCAATGGCCATGTGCCAGCAAGAATTATATCCGCAGGCAGCGCAATTCCTGAAATCCCTTTCATCCAACTTATTCATCTTAGTATAAATCTGATGCAATTCACTTTGGTTGGGTATTTTAATATCATTATAGGCAGATAAGTCTTTATAGTAGTGGTAAGAAAAATCGTGATGCTGAATCACATCAGCCAGAAATGCTTGTAATTGCTGGTTAACTTTTTCATTTTTGATAGCTAGTTCCGAACGACTGGCAACAGCATTTTCTATTTCATCAATTGATTTATGATGATTAATGCAACCCGCTCCCATATTGCATCCAGTTCTACAACTTAGTATATCCACTATCAAAGGTAGATTGGGTCGGCCCTTTTTTATCGCTTTCTCTAAATCCCGCAAATACTTTTCATACACAATCGGCCCTTCAATTTTACTTATAGCACTGGCAGGAGTATCAGGATATTTATATAAATAACATTCCTTAAGTCCTCCCGGAATTGAAAAATTAGTAGCAATCCCGGCGGAAATATAATTATCAAATTCACAGTTTTCTAAGAGCTGCAGATTAATGTCTTTATCTTTAAATATCTTCAGCACAGATTGAAAAGTAACGTTGTAGCTAATCAACTTACTATCCTGAAATTCTCTTCTTTTCGCTAAACATGGTGATATAAATGCCAATTTACTATCGGGATGCAGGGATTTCACATAAACCGCCACATTATGTACCGGACTGCCGATAGGAGCCAGGTATTCTATTAAGGCAGGATGATGTATTTCAATATATTTAACGATGGCCGGACACGGCTGAGCGATAAGCGGTAATTTTGCTTGGCCTGATTTGATTACTTCATGGTAGCAAGCAACGGTTATTTCAGCTCCCAGCGATACATCATAGACCGCTTTGACTCCTATAATTTTCAATGCGCTTATTAATTTTTCTAAATCAAAATTGCTCTGGGCTGACGGTGCAATCAGGGCGATAATATCTTGCTCTCTATCTCCTAAATCATTGATAAAATCTGCTGAATCATCAACCGGGAAGCGCGCACTTTTCTCCACGATTCCTCCGTGACTTTTTATACAAGCCTCGATACACCTTCCACAACCAATACATAAATGATTATTGAATTTAACAACGTCCTCACTGCCGTTACTGCAAACTTTAACCGGACAGACTACAATGCACTGGTGGCAATTTATACAATTCTCTTCATTTATGCCAACTACTTTTATGAAATTGTCCATTGAGTCCACGATTCCTTCCTTGTCACCTTTTACCATCCGCTCGATAAGATAAGTATTACTTCAATAAAGGTCGTAAAATATCCTTTTTCGCTGAACAATTATTGAAGATATTTTTTTCACAAGGAAAAGTATGGACAATTTAAATTGTGTTCCATAAGTTCATCTAATTACATCGTAAATATAAGTGATCTGTTTAGGCTCAACATCTCTAATGGTAAATGCATTGAATGCCATTATTTCCACTTCTTTGATATTATCTCTATTCGTATGCAGAACACAAAGCGTATTGCCAATATTAACCTTATCTCCCACTTTTTTAAACAGAGTAATACCAGCAGAATAATCAATCTTATCTTCTTTGGTCTTTCTCCCAGCACCAAGTAACATAGCTGATATTCCAATACTTTCAGCTTCAATGGAATTTACATAGCCATTACTTAAAGCCTTTATTTCAATATGATTTTTTGCTTGTGGCAGTTGGTCGGGATTATCTATTATTTGAGAATTACCTCCTTGAATTTCGACAAGTTGTTTTAATTTATCAATAGCTTTACCTGATTTAATAATTGCCTTTAGTTCTTCGTAAGCAGTATCAAAATCTGAAAAAACGCCACCTAGAACTGCCATATAAGAAGCAATGGTCAAAGAGACGATCGTTATATCTAGAGCACCCTGCCCCTTTAAGACTTCTATTGCTTCTTTGACTTCATTAGCATTACCTATTTCATGTCCTAAAGGTTGACTCATATCAGTAATAACAGCTATTGTCTCTCTATTTAATGACTTTCCAATTTCAACCATAGTATTAGCTAAATCCCGTGCCTCATCAATAGATTTCACAAATGCTCCCGAGCCTACCTTAACATCCAAAACAATACATTCTGCACCAGAAGCAATTTTCTTGCTCATTACTGAACTTGCTATTAGGGGAATGCTATCTACGGTAGCAGTTACATCCCTTAGAGCGTAAATTTTCTTATCGGCAGGAGTTAAATTAGCAGATTGACCTACTATAGCCATTCTATAATGGTTTACATTGAATATAAACTGTTCTCGGCTTAATTCAATATTGAAGCCTTCTATGGATTCCAATTTATCAATAGTACCACCAGTATGTCCCAAACCCCTGCCGCTCATTTTGGCAACAGGAACGCCCACACAGGCCACCAGCGGCAATACTATCAAACTTACTTTATCACCTACTCCACCGGTGGAATGTTTATCCACCTTTATGCCTGTGACCTCTGATAAATCAACAGTATCACCAGAGTTCACATAAGCAAGTGTTAACTCGGCAGTTTCTCTTTTATTCATGCCATTAAAGTATATGGCCATTAATAACGCTGACATTTGATAGTCAGGAATATCTCCGTTTGTATACCCTCTAACTATAAAATCAATTTCTTCCTGAATCAAAACTCCGCCATTTTTCTTTTTCTGTATAAGGTCAACCATTCTCATCTGGCAATCAACTCCATTTTTGAATTAATAGTTACGCTTAGTAACTGTTTCAAGTTTCGCAGTCTCTGGATTATGCGCAGTAGCAAATAAACTAATGATATTTCCAATAAACGATAGACGGGAGAACGAGATTTTGCTGTTGATTGTAATCTGGGGCTAACAGATTCAGTAATTATGCTTGCTCCCGTCTTTGGAGGCTCGTTCTACCAGCTGCTTGCCGGGCGAGCTCCAGGGGCACCCTGTCAATCTCCCATCCGTGGTCGATGACAGGCTCGCGACGTCCTGTCGCTCGTCCCCTTACGCTCTCCCGTCTTCACAGGGTAGAACGGCCTCCTCCGCCAAGGTCGCCAGCATAATTACTGAATCTGTTACGCTATAAAATTCCACAAATATACTTCTGAAAAGGAACGGTGTTGCGGGTGTCTCCACTTCCCTGTTATATAATAGTGGCTTAGATGACAACGATTTTAGTTAAGAAGTTCAGATGCACAGGACAAATTCAGCAATTATGAATGCGACGTTGCGCAGGAGGCCGTGCTGTCCTGCGCAGACAGATGAGTGGAAGGGGGCGAGGAACAGGACGTTCCTCGCCGGTCACCGCCCACGGACGGGCGGTTGGCCGGGTACCCCCTGGAACTCATCTGGCAAGCAGTTGACAGCCCGAGCCTCCGGAGCCCGGAGCAGGCAGAATTGCTGAATTTGTCCACCCAGCTTTCGGTCAACAGCAAATCCCGGTCCCCTAATATCACAGCGCATCGGGAAGTTTGCTGCGCATAATAGGTCTACTGTGAAAGTTGAATAACTGTCACTACCTCTTTATGAGAGAATAGAAGCTTTGCCCTGCAGTATCAATACTTTCAACCTGTAGAAATTCGGCAATGGTCTGGCCTAAATCCGCAAAAGACTGACGCACCCCTAGGTCAACCCCGGATATAATATTTTTTCCGTAAACCAGAAGCGGTACATACTCGCGGGTATGATCAGTGCCAGGAGTGGTAGGATCACAGCCGTGGTCAGCAGAAATAAATAGAATATCTTCCGACAACATGGATTCCATAATCCCCGGTAGTCCACGGTCAAATTCCTCCAGAGACTGCGCATATCCCTCAGCGTTATTCCGATGCCCATATAACTGATCAAAATCTATGAGATTAGCAAAAAGCAGACCTTCAAATTTTCCAGTCATTATATTTCGGATCTTTTCTATACCATCCCGGTTATTTTCTGTAGTATATGTTTCAGTGATAGCCCGTCCTGCAAATATGTCCTTTATCTTGCCCACCCCTACAACCTTTTTACCGGCAGCTACTATATAATCAAGTATGTTCCTGCCGGGTACCAGGGAAAAGTCATGCCGGTGAGGAGTACGGGTAAAATTTCCAGCCTGTCCCACGAATGGTCGAGCTATTACCCTGCCCACACCATGTTCACCTGTTAATAATTCCCGGGCAATCCGACAGATATTATAAAGTTCTTCCAGGGGAATGACCTCTTCATGGGCCGCAAGCTGCAATACACTATCCGCAGAAGTATAGACAATCGGGTAGCCTGTCTCAATATGTTCCTGCCCCAGAATTTTTATAATTTCTGTACCGGAAGCCACGATGTTACCCAAGGTCTTCCGACCTATGCGTTGCTCTAATTCACGGATGAGATCTGCCGGAAAACCCTCTGGATAGGTCGGGAAAGCCTGATCCAAGACTATTCCCATCATCTCCCAGTGACCAGTGGTGGTATCCTTGCCTTGGGATTTTTCCCGCATTTTGCCATAAGCGCCTCTAGACATACTGGTAGGGGCTACTCCCTCAATTTCCTCCAGATTACCTAGGCCCAAGGCTTGCAGATTAGGTACATTAAGCCCACCTACCACACTGGCAATATGTTTCAGGGTGTTGCTTCTTTCATCACCATACAGGTAACTATCCTCAGCGGCGCCTATTCCTACGCTGTCCAGGATAATTAATATGGCTCGCTTCCCCATGTATCCTACCTCCTCATTATTTAGCCCTTATGACTACCTATTATGCTCGGGGGTGACACTGATGATATACTTCGCGCAAGCGGCTTTTACTAAGATGGGTATAAATCTGAGTTGTGGAAATATCAGCATGTCCCAGCATCTCCTGAACCGCGCGTAAGTCTGCGCCGTTTTCCAAAAGGTGGGTAGCAAAAGAATGACGCAGAGTATGAGGCGTTATTTCTTTTTTAATGCCTGATTTTTCACCATACTGAGCCAATATTTTAAAATAACCCTGACGGCTTAATTTTCTGCCATGGGCATTTAGGAAAAGGGTACGTTCCTGGTTTCTCCGCAGCAATGAATTCCTGGATCTGGCCAGGTATCTCTCCACCCAAATAATAGAAGTCTGATTAACTGGAATGATGCGCTCTTTTCTTCCTTTCCCCAAGCAACGCAGAAACCCTGCCATCATATTTATGTCATCTAATTGCAACGATAGAAGTTCCGACACCCTCACACCGGTACCATACATGAGTTCTAGCATAGCTCTATCCCGCAAACCTAGGGGAAGCAAGACATCAGGCTGTTCCATTAGTTTGTCCACTTCTTCGATAGATAAAACCTGGGGTAACTTACGCCTGATTTTTGGGGTTTCCAGGTCAGTGGTGGGATTCAACTCGATGTAGCCTTCCCCTACCAGAAATTTATACAAGCCTTTTATACTGGAAAAGCCCCGGGCCACGGTGGAATTTGCAACTCCTTCATCCATCTCCGTGGATAGATAGTTAACTATATCCTTCTTGCTTACATCCTCCCACCTCTTCACCCCGCAACGTTCACTGACGAGGTAGTTCACAAACTTTTGTAGGTCGCGTCGGTAGGCAGCCTGAGTATTAGCAGATAAACCCTTCTCATAATGGATGAAATCCATGAAGGCTATAATATATTTGTCCACAGCCTGCCTCCTGTTTTTCTTTTCTCTGTTTGACACTCTGACCCTTTATTCCTGCTTTGAAGTAATTAAATAAGCTTATTCTTTTTCTTCATAATAAAAATTTTGCATCTTTACCACGAAGCGATCCACCGTTTGATTAAAATTGGTGTCTTCCTGGGTTTGCTCTACTCGCATAGGGTTGCCACTCGGTTGTTCGTCCTTCATCCAACCACTGAATACCGGTACCTTTTCATAAAAGATACCTGATACCATCGGTACTACGGCTACGAATAGAGCCAATATCAGAACTACAGTAGCTAAACGAATAAGTTTTCTCTTCCATTTTCCTACCACGATTATCATCTTACTCTAACCTCCCCCAAAAAAATTAAATAAACAATCCCAGAAACCACGGTGAAAGATATGCCTCTATGAACGCTCCTACCAGCACTATAAGCAGAAATACCATCATCAAAAGCGTATAGCTTATTAAAGCTCCCCCCAAAGAAACTGCACTCCCAGCTCTGCCTCGGGCAATGTAAACCGAAAAATTGATGCCTACTACTGACCAAATAATTACCAGGGGTATGTACACCAGGTTCTGCGGCAAAATAGACAGAATGCTAATTAGAACACCTGATACAGCTCTCTCCTGCACCAAAAATGCGATGGTAAAGCCTAAGGAGAACCCCTTGAAAAATACAACCCCCAATATGATTGGCATTCCAATCACGGTTAAGCCTAGAAACCAAACCGCTATGATACTCTTGGCCTGGTTCAAAAATGAATTGAATAAAATGACCTGCTTATCCAGGTCTGCATTTATACCTCCTTTCAAAAAATCATCAATTAGGCTTAGCAGGTGGCTTTTCACCCCTCCCGCTAGTCCCATCACCTTGTAGTCCCCTATAAGCACTCCCAGAAGAAAAATGAGCGTTATTAGAAGGTACTGCCATCGGTTTTCTATGACGTGCTGTTTCAGTTTGCGTCTCAATTTCATCTGCTTACCCTTTCGCTGCAATTTGTATGGCTATACAGACTTCTCTTTCCAATCATATTTAGTTTTTGTTAACTTTATGCAAAAAAGAAAGTGACCTGAAATACAATCTCAGGTCACACTATTG
>JAQUUV010000269.1 GCA_028693695.1 Syntrophomonas sp. | reverse complement strand
ATTGCTATAGGTAATCCAAATGTCGGCAAAAGCGCGGTTTTAAATCGATTGACCGGCAGTCACATATTTGTATCCAACTATCCTGGAACCTCAGTTGAAACTAGTAAAACCAAGCTGCTAATTGCTGAGCAAGAGGTTTCAATATATGATACGCCGGGTGTATATTCAATATTTTCCGCTGCTGATGAGGCTCGGGTGGTACGAGAATTGTTGGAAGCAGAACAACCCGATATTATTTTAAACATAGTTGATGCCAGCAATCTGGAAAGGAACCTGGTTCTGACTCAAGAATTGTTGACATTGGGTAAGCCATTGTTGGTCTTACTTAATCAGGTAGATATGGTTCGCAGTTTGGGTATAAATATTGATATTAAGCTTCTTTCTCAGAGGCTGGGTTATCCGGTAATTCCTTTTTCGGCTACTAGCGGGGAAGGCTTACTTGAGTTTATGAAATTTATGGAGGAAAGTATCCGGCATAAGTCTAAAACTCTTAATAAAACGGAGCATGACGATAAAAATCATAAAATTAATTACATTAGCCTAAATGGTGAATATAACTGCTCAGGTAATTGCTTTAAGTGTTTGCAGAACACTAGTGATTGCACGAGTGATGCTGATCGGCAGAGGGCTGAAGAGGCGCGTAATATTTCCAACATAGTAAGCAAAAGAGTAACTGCTGTGCAAAAATTGAGGCTGGATAAAATACAAAGGATGTATGATAGACCAGTTCTGGGCTCTTTTTTGCTACTTATCATTGCTTATCTTGGGTTTTATACTTTGCTAAAATTTATTCAGCTGAGCGAAGGACCTATAAATATTCTATTAAAGCCTTTAGGACGCGTTATGGAAGCGTTTATTGAGAACATCTTGCCGAATGGATGGCTTAGTTCCATTTTTGCGCAAGCCATCCCCGAGGGTTTAATTATTCCGTTTACGATTATTATGCCAGCGATGCTGGTAGTGGGTTTTTTTATGGCGATATTAGAAGACACGGGATTATTACCTCGTTATTCGGTGGCATTAGAAAGGGTAGGCAGCTTGTTTGGTTTTTCCGGTCAAGGAATAATTCCATTAGCTTTAGGTTTTGGATGTAGAACACCGGCGATCGTAGCTAGTCGTATCATGCCCAATCAGGCACAGCGCTTTATAGTTGTAACTCTTTTGAGCATCGTCATTCCTTGTTCTGCAACCCTGGGGGTTTTGGCTGCGGTTATTGCAGCCTTTAATGCCTCTCTGCCAGTCATTATCGGAACAATGTTACTGGTCTTTGCCATTTTATCTTCTATACTGAGCCGACTCATGCCACGGGAAGAATTTATATATGAACTACCTCCTTTAAGAA
Source organism: Syntrophomonas sp. (assembly GCA_028693695.1). Classification (GTDB taxonomy): domain Bacteria; phylum Bacillota; class Syntrophomonadia; order Syntrophomonadales; family Syntrophomonadaceae; genus PHAA01. Next base: position 1,447 of record JAQUUV010000269.1, on the reverse strand, counting down.
TTCCATTAACCAGTAATGTTATCAACAAGACCAAGATGCGGTTTTCAGGTTTTTTTACTGAAGTATTACCGCTTCTGCTGGTGATGAACATAGGTATTAGGGTGCTGATGGACTCGGGAGCGTTGGAGTATTTTCGGGGAATGGATGGTTTTAGCAGGGCCCTTTTTGGAATACCAGCTGAAGCTTTGGTAGCGGTTCTTATTACTATTTTTCAGCGTTACCTGGCTCCGTTAGTTCTGATAAATCTGCCTTTGACATCCCGAGAAGCTACCATTGCTATAGCTATGATAGCATTATCATTACCTTGTTTGCCGGCGATAGTAATGACGATTCGGGAGCTAGGGCTAAAAAGCCTTTTGAAAATAATGGCTATGGGTTTGGCAACATCTTTTACGGTCGGGTTTTTATTAAATCTGATATTACCATACTAGGAGGGCTGAATTTTGAATATAAATAATTTGGAAATTGGACAAAAGGTAAAGGTCTTAAAGATAGAAGGTAGAGGGGCGGAAAAAAGACTCTTCGAGATTGGTATTATGGAAGGTGCTGAACTACAACTCATTACCCGGCATCCTTTTCAAGGGCCCCTGGTAATTAAAGTTGGTAATGCGAATGTTGCTCTGGGGAGATCTATTGCTAACAAAGTTAAGGTCGAAGCGGTATGAATAGAATATCTATTATTGCCAACTATAAACCTATAAAGAAAGTTAATTTCCGATTTTTTATTTAATGAGGAGTGAATCAATTGGCAATAAACATGATAGGTACCACTGATCACCTTAGAATGGCCAAATCCGTACTTACTGATTTAAGAAACCGAGGATTTGAGGAACATGCTTCGATTATATTTGCTGGTGATGAGGAAAAGGTGAATTGGCTGGACAACATTATTTCCGATACTAATGGACAAAACGTAGATAGAGCGCCTTTTGATGCAGGAGTGGTTGAACTACCTTCTTTGGGCTTAATTGCTTCCATAGGGCCTGCTTACGGATATCTGGCAGATTCGGCGCAAGCACCTGAGGGCGGGCTGAATATAGTTTGCAGCGATATGGGGATAGGAGACGAAGGTCAAAAACTGATGGAACAGTGGCTTGAGCAAGGCAAATACGTAGTGCTAATAAACGATACGGGTGAAGAACAAGTTGATTTCTTGAGAAATCAGCTGGGAGAATTACAGGGAATAGATGACTTAACCTTGTGCTAAGGCGTGTAGAAGGACTGCCCTCCTCCACGAAAAAAGGCCCTTCTACTGGCTAAGAGTAGGAGGGCATTCGATTTATTGGGCAAATTATATTTATTTGGAATGACCGGCACTTTCCGTGTTTTGGGCGGCATCCTCATATTCTTTAACCAGACTATCCATTAATTCCTTTACGGAAGTGATCTCTTCACAGCGGTGAACATTCTCTCCAGCGAAGGCTAATCCGTGCTTCATATTACCCCT
>JAQUUV010000038.1 GCA_028693695.1 Syntrophomonas sp. | reverse complement strand
TGTTATGCGCACCACTACTCACTAAATAGTTTTTGATGGTGTCCCTTGGTGAAATACTATGCGCCATTCATCTTCTTGTAATATCCAAATAGAGCTACGTAATGAATAATCTATCGGTTCGTTATGTTGGCTATGTTTGGCTACACGGTAAATAGTTAATACAACACCTGTCGACAGAAGTTTTGCCTCAAAATCCATTATGGTCATTTTTACTATTGGTAAAGTTGGTAACACATCTATAATTTGCTGTTTGTTATAAGTACAGCCTGAACTTCCTAACTCTATAAAAGCATCAGCAATAATAACGTTAAGATCTTTTACTGATTTGCGGATGTCAGGTTGCAACAACTTTTCTTCCAGTAATAGAAACTGCTCATTTAATTCAAATTGTTCTTTCATTGCTTTCTCCTAAGTACTTTTTAACAATATTTTAGCACCATCGCTTCTATGTCGCATCTTTAACAGACAACGTAGCTCAATAAATTATTTATTGACTGTACAATAAAAAGTTCAGTTCAACAACCTGTGCTGATTTATTGAGATAACTTATATCTGCGCCATCAACCTTTTTTTGAATCCCAATTGTTCTTCATAACCAAGAGACTTATAGAATTTATGCGCTTCTAAACGCTTGCTTCCAGATACAAGCATGAAATAATTGCACTTATTCTTTCGTCCAAACTCTTCCACAAAACTAATTTGTTAATAATACGTAATATTATTAACCCCACGTTCAGGACAAGCAAGAGGGTTGAAAGCTTTGTTGTCCTCTTGCATTCCTAAACTTCTTTCTCCATCAGGCAAACTTCAAAAGGAAGTTGGGGGTATTTCTTAATTGCGGTTTCGGCAAAACCGTGTTTTATATACCAATTCTTCAAAACCAGGTTATTATTAATAATTCCGATAGAGATTATTCCACCACCTGCTTGTTTTACATCATTAAAGACGAAATCCAGTATTTTTCCACCATAGCCATTATGCCTATAGTAAGGCAGAACAGCCAGTTTGTTCAAATAATATAAATTGTTGTCGTTTTTTTCAATGGTAAAGAAACCTATCTGTATTTCATCCTTATATACGCCAAATATATGGACATCTTTTTCTTTCATCTTTAATAAATCTTCAAATTCAATAAAGGCAGCATTAGTTCGGGCATTCTCTCGGGTGAGTTCATATTCATTTGCTACGGTGATAAATGAATCCCTAACTATGTTTACACTATTACTTAATTCAGCCTCATTAATTATTTTCTTTATTTTGATTTCCATCTCTACCTCCAGACCTTATGCCAACAGAGGGACGTTCTTTTTGTTGGCCCAGGCAATGAAAACAATATCTACACTCATTCCGATAACTCAGGAAATCCGTCTTAGCGATACGCGTCGTTTGCCTTGATCATTTTTAAAATCTCGTTTCGTTTTGCCTTTGCCATACCTTGAAGCTTTCCGATTGGTTCACCGCTCATCAATTTCTCAATCTCTGTTTTGATTTCGCTATCGGTCTTACGAGGTTTGGCATCATCTTCCAGTCGCTTAATCCGTTCGGATATTCCCTGATTCCATAATAAGCATGAATACTGCTCCATCTATATTCTTCCGACTCTTGGACCATTCCAGCCTTGACCGTATTGTTGCGTAAGCAGTGGATTATAGTTAACAAGTAGTCGTCATTTTCATCGCATTCGCTTCCGGAACTGCCTTGAAAGACGTGTCCGCTTCGCCCGTATTTCTGGTTATACCACCATGCATAGTTGGTGCCGATCCGGCTCATGACACGTAATATCGTAGGCCAACAAAAAAGAACGTCCCTCTGTTGCCCCCCAATAGAGTGTCTGGCCGATTGGTGTTTCAATTACTTTTTCGGCTTTTATGAGCCCATACTGCAAGCGAATAAGCTTATATCACTAGAAATAGCTTGAGCATACCCCATAATGACAGTAAGCTCACTAACACAGTTTTGAACCTTGCAAGCATAGTCTTCACCTTTACGTTCTCCATGTTCAGGTAAATCAAAGCTGAGCACCTGATACCCTTTGTCAGTTGCTTCTTCTGAGAATATTACTATTGCATCATCATCTTTGCTGGACATGTTTCCGTGAACAGCTATAAATAGTTTATCTGATGGCTCTCCCCACAGAATTGCAGGAATGCCTTCAATCGTCAAATTATTTTTTATCATTATTATTTCCTCTTCGCCAAATATGGATAGAACAAAACCGCTGGCGCGGTGGTAATTAAAAGGTCGTGCGCTTTAACAAGAACTGGTAAATAGCATACCTAATTCGTTCTATTTTAAAGGAGATGACCTGGCCCAACTAATCATTAAGACTATGTGCTTCACTATTGTTTAAAAAAGTCAGTTCCCGTTCATCAACGACATCATCATCAGTGGCCATTAATATACTCATTCAAAGGAAACCTCCCGCTGAAGTAGCTTAATGTGGTCTAATGGCCAATAGATTCCAATAGCTTTCCCCAATAAATGATCCTCGGTAAGCCAGGCATTCCATTCATGACTGTCGTAACTGCTATTACGGTTATCGCCCATTACAAACAGGCAACCGGGCGGAACTACCACCGGTCCATAGTCATAGTTAATTGGGTCGGCTAAATAGGGTTCTTTCAGTGCCACACCATTTATGTAAACCTTCTCGTTCTTGACCTCCACTGTTTCGCCCGGCAAGCCTATAACCCGCTTTAAATATGGATCAGGCGTAGTAATAATGTCCGGGGGCTGAAACATGATTACGTCTCCACGTTTAGCTTCTTCAAAATGATAAAAGAAACGCAGTACCAACACCCGATCCTGAAGCTGTACAGTAGGTAGCATTGATGCAGTTGTAATTACTCGTCCTTCAACCACAAAATTCCTTAAAACCAAAGCCAAAACCAACGCTATAACTATGACACTGACCGTTTCTTTTAAAATATCCCTAAATTTCTTATCCATAACATTCCTCACACAATTATAATGCCTCATAAGGAGAATGATACTCCAAGTATTTCCTAAGGTACAGGTGTCTGCTATTTTACGCTTACATTGTAAGTGTTTCTATCTCAATTCCTTCTCGAAATCAGCTTAGATTACCAATTCCAGACTATAGCTTTTATGCTGATATATATTTTAAACAACATCAAACAGGTATATGATGAAACCACTTCTAATATCAAGCTGGGCCAACAGAGGGACGTTCTTTTTGTTGGCCCAGGCAATGAAAAAATATCTACACTCATTCCGATAACTCAGGAAATCTGTCTTAGCGATGCGCGTCGTTTGCCTTGATCATTTTTAAAATCTCGTTTCGTTTTGCCTTTGCCATACCTTGAAGCTTTCCGATTGGTTCACCGCTCATTAATTTCTCAATCTCTGTTTTGATTTCGCTATCGGTCTTACGAGGTTTGGCATCATCTTCCAGTCGCTTAATCCGTTCGGATATTCCCTGATTCCATAATAAGCATGAATACTGCTCCATCTATATTCTTCCGACTCTTGGACCATTCCAGCCTTGACCGTATTGTTGTGTATGTAGCGGATTACAGTTAACAAGTAGTCGTCGTTTTCATCACATTCGCTTCCGGAACGGCCTTGAAAGACGTGTCCGCTTCGCCCGTATTTCTGGTTATGCCACCATGCATAGTTGGTGCCGATCCGGCTCATGACACGTAATATCGTAGGCCAACAAAAAGAACGTCCCTCTGTTGCCCATCAGAATCATTAGCCTAAAATGACAAAAATCACTTTAACTCTGTACCTCCCCATTCCACAACAGCAAAGCCTTTCCGTTCAAATGATTTCAGCTCCTGGGGTTGTACTTCCATAAAACTATCCAGAGATTTAAACACCATAAAGACCCTGAGAACGGAATCTGGATTAGGAGTTATATGCAGTTGTGCCAACTCCTCATACTCTCTTTCGGCAAATGTGACTAGGTTGTATTTATTGTTTTTCATCACTGGGAGCCAGTAAACAATGAATTCGTTATACTCTTTTGGAGTTAATCCCAGGAAAGCCAACTTCTCTTGAAGAAAATCCTTGGTATCCTCTCCTGCTACTACAAATCCTTTTGATAAATCCCATTCGGCTTCGGTCGATACCCCTTCCCAGAAAAGGTAAGGATATTGTTTATTATCATCCAGATTAGTAAGGGTTCCATCAGGGGCAGCAATGACATTCCATCCGTTTTTATAGTCTGGATATGTACAAGTTAATTGACCGCTGAAGTTCAATTTAATAGAAACTGCCTCCTGCTTGGTCGGATATAAATAAATAACTGGCTTTCCTACCAGCATTAGCTCTGGTGATATAGGCTCAGGCTTATGTTGCTTATAGAACAATGCCCAAGTAACACTGCCCACAATTAGAACTAATATAAACACCCCAATGATAATAGGACCTTTTGATAGCTTCATTCAAATCCCTCCTTGTTGAACATTACAATGACACTGCGCAGTCTGTTTAAGATGCGTAATACCATTCTGATTCTTGTAGACATTCACTTGTGTTCGTTCGCACTCCCATTAGCCTAATCAGAACTATCCGTGTGACAGTAACCCCGTCCCCTTGACACTCAAATAGACCAACACCTCATTGGCGGCAAAATGATGGCTGCTTTTCAAGGCTACCTTGCCGGAAACAGACAAAGGCCGATCATACCAACTGGACAGTATCATTCCTCCGTAAGCTCATACTAGACCTCCATTTTCAACATTAGAGGATATTGCCAACAATACCAATGAAAAGACTTCGATAATTAACCCGTCAGATCCTGCGATTTTTCCATATTATAATGCGGGCAAAAGAAGCGTCCCCGATGCCGTATTTTAACACCTGGGTAGATTTATCCTGACCCACAATCATAAGGATTTATTCGTATCATTTATATTTCGCCACCCTACGGAGATAATTTCGAATATTCAGCTAAGAAGTTGAGTTTGCTATTTTACTAACTCAAATCGTTTCATAAAAACTGCGCCCATATTTTTTCCATTAGCTTTTGCGTATCTTAAAGCTAGATAAGAGTCTCTTAAACAAGTCCCTACTCCTATAGAAAATTCCAAATAGCTATTCAAGGACCTTATAAAGCCAAGTATATCTCTAATTTCAATGTCATCATTCTTACATATTATGCCATCTGCCCCAGAAAAAATTATTTTATAGTCATTCTCGGTTAAATATCGTGTTATCTGCTCAACAATTGATTTAACATCATCATTAACTTTTCCAAGACTAATTTCATCGTTATTCATAAAACTTCTTTCAATTTTGAGTCCAATATCATCACCATCAATGTATGCGAACTTCATGCTATTCCTCCATCAAATCCATTAATTTGTTCCCCGGCCAATTCATTTGCTTCCAAAAATGTATCTACAATCTGGTCACTAACTTTTCTTACTATTAACTTTCCCTTTGTTCCATGTACTGTCCAAAACTCACCTTCCAAAAGCAATATTTCTTTACACCGCTTAACTTGTAGCTCAGCAGTTCCATTTCTCTGATTCAGATCAAGAGAATTATTCTCTTTTTGAGAATAAACGTATACTAAACCATGTGACTTACTCTTTTTTTCATATTTTATTTCTTCACTGTATGAATAGTTTTGATAATTATCTGTATATGACTTGATGCTAATATTAAGAAAATCTTGACAAATTCTTAATCCGATTTTACCTCTTGCAAGCTGCTTAGTTTCCATATTCATTGAATCATATGATCCAAACCAGGTACCGTTGAGGTTAATTCTATATAGTATTTTCTTTAGAATAATTATTTTCCATCCTAATTTAAAATAAAAGGCCCACCATAGAGTCAACAATGTTGATACTTTGATAGAACTAATAACACCATTTAAAAATGGACTATTTACAATTAAATAGTTTAATACAAAGGATCCCAATATACTTACAACATAGGATATTGCAACTATACGCATTTGTTCGTTTTCTTTCATTTCAGACCCCCTCAATGTGTCAAGCTATGTATCCAATCCATGTCACAAAACGCTTAAGCAATCACACCACACTTCGACCCCAAAAAGCAAAACCCAATATTTTTGGTTACACCGGGACGTTCTTCTTGTAACAGCGTTTATGCTCTTTGTTCGTTCATAGCATTAAGTCCTGTAATTCTTGCTATTTGACGAAGTGTTACCCCTTCACTCGCTTTGATTGTTCTAAGTATTGCATTACGTTTTCTTTTTCCATTCCCTGCAGCTTTCCAATTGGTTTGCCATCCATCAATATCTCAATATCGCATCCTCGTTTTTCTCGCACCAGCAAGTGAAACCGTAAAACTATATGATAAACGCCACTTTCACACCGTTGTCTTGACACACTGTTTTTTCCAGCATACCCCTGCTTGTTACAGAAAGAACGTCCCGGTGTAACCGTATTTTGATTCAGCATCCCTTTATCCTCTATTTTATTAAATTAATATGCTTTTATCTCGACATATTTTTAAATTAAATCAACTTCAATTTTTCTAACATCTTCTTTGTTGATTCTGATATTGTCGTTCCTTCATATGTCACTTCAAGCTTGCTCTGAAAATAATTTCTATAAATTTCAAGTTTTTCTTTCCAGCGCTTGTCATATGATTCAACACCAATCATACCTAGATGCTCCCAGTAAATTTCCGAGCCGTCTTTCAACTTAATCGTAAAATCGGGTTCTATCCATTTACCAGGTGAATAGAACAGTTTTTTCTCATATTCATATTCCACCTCGTACTGATACAGCAAGTTAGCAATAATAACCTCGGATTTTGAACGAACTTTGTCTCCCTTGGAGGTTGAATATATTCTATTTAACTTGTGCTTCGGCACACCAAGGTACTTGCCAATTTCCTGATGGAGTTGAATGGAGTCATTTCCTTCATCAAGTAAATATACAAAATAGTCGAAGAGATTATGTTTGTATTGCTTTCTTTCAGCAATATATTCTGTCAGGTCGATTTTTTTGTCGTCAGTAATTTTTTCATAAGCAGCATCAATGATTAGACATTTATCAAAACCCTTTATCAGCTTGACTTCATTCTTTAGCACCGACGAGTAAATTAGGTCAACAATCTCTTTTGCGCCTTTTCCCGTATTATTTATACTTTTAATTAGACTCTTAACCTTTGTTGAATCATAAATCTCCTTTAGCTCTTTATTCTTAATATCAGCAAGCATTTTTAGATTTGCAATACCTTTACATATAATTGAAATTAGGCCATTGTCTAGAAAATAGGGCAGGCACTTTTTCACCTCTTCATCGTCATAATATTGTAATGTCCTTAGACCAATTTGGTTTCCTGTGATTTTCGTAAAGCAGGTATTAAGGTCTTCCATGCTTGGAAAAGATTTATCAATAAAGTAGGTCTTTTTAACCCGGATATTCGTATTTGTATATAAAATATAGGCATTTGCTGAACCTGTATCTCTTGCAGCTCGTCCAATCTCTTGATAATACTGTTCCACGGATTCCGGCATCATGAAATGGATTACCACTCGGATATCAGGAATATCAATGCCCATACCAAAAGCGTTTGTTGCGAAAATCACATTTATTTCATCATTCTTATATGCCTTTATTATCTGCTGCCTTTCATTTGGTGACATATCACCATGAAAAGCAATTGCCTTAAATCGTTTTTCAATGGCAATTTCGGTAAATTTTTCAACACTTCTATTGCGATATTTGCGATATAAATAAACCAAGGTCTTTTCCTCTCGGTGGATATTGAGAAGATCCCAGAACTTTTCTTCCTTCTGGCTTTCATCATCAAATTTGAGTACCTTTAAACTAATTTCGGATCTAATCAGCAAATCATCATCGCGGATGATATTATCTCTATCAATTCTAAACTCTTCACATATATCCGCGATTTCCTTGGAATTCAAAGTTGCGGTTAATCCAAGTATCCTGGGCTTCCATAAATCTTCGTCATATACTTCATTTAAGAAAACTGGTATCCTTTTGTAAAAGGGACGGAAACTTACCCCCCATTGGCTAACACAATGCACTTCATCAATCGCCAAAAGCTTAATCTCATCTTTTCGAGTAGATATGCAGTATTCAAAGAACCCGTCCGTAGAAATTCTCTCTGGACTAACAAAGATAAATGCCGGATTTAGTTCTTTGTTACTGAATTTTTCAAGCAAATCGAGCTGCTTGGCCGCGCTAATCCCACCATGTATTGTTAGAACTTCATATCCTTGCTCCCGTATCTTATCTGCTTGTTCATCAATAAGCGCTATCAACGGGGATATAACAACCGTTATTCCCTGAAGCGCTAACCCAGAAAGCCAATAAATTAAAGACTTCCCTCCGCCAGTAGGCATTATACATAAAGTGTTATTTCCTTCCAAAACATTTGAAACAACTTTTTTTTGAAACTCTTTCATTGCGAATTCTTTCTCTAAATTTGGAAAGTATTTTTTAAATAAGCCGTCAATATTACTAATATCCATGGCTATCCTCCGTCAATGTACTCTTCAAAAAGTCGATTTCTTCAGAGTGTACTTGGGCCACAAAGGATAAATAGGAATTAACAAAAACATATCGATAAGCAGGATCAAGGTAAATACCATATTTCTCAGCTTCTTCTTTTAGCATCTTGTAAATGTTAAACGCATAGAACGCAAATAATTCATTTGGATAGAAGTAATTCTGCTGGGTTGTGTTTTTATCTAGGTTGATCATCAGGAACTCTGAATCCTGAGTACAGTTGAAATTTTTCTTATTTGTTAGATACCAGAGTGCCCATATCGGTTCTCTTCCTCTATTAGGAAAAGCAGATGGATTCAGTTTATATAGTAGGTGGCTCTTAATACCGCCACCAATAACCCCATACACCGTATAATCTTCTCCATCCAAGTCAGTAAAGCCTAGTTCTTTAAGCTCTTGAATGTCCTCATATTTCTCCTCATTGTAGAAGTTTTCAATATATTCATTAGCAAAAGTAGTCAAATTTGATACGACAAATAGTAGTTTATTGGGATCTGCTCTGTGAAACTCTGCTCGATATTTATCTAGTTCTTTTGCCTTTTTATTTTGAATTGTCAGCCTAATAATTGGGCATGAATTCTTCAACACGCTGTTCTTAAAGTTAGATGGATCGTCTTCGTGCTCTTCCAAAGATTCCAGATCCAAAATTTCTAAATAGTTGGGCCTATCTTTTTCAAAATCACCTATTCCTTCACGAATAATGCTTTTAAATACTTTTCCTCTGTCAATGGTCTTTGCTGATTTTGAGGTCTTAGTACAACCTAATTCTTTTGCAATATCATTAAGCTTTTTTCCTGAAATCTTGTTTCCAGCTTCTGTCTCTAAATATAGTTCGAAATAACCTATGAAATTTGCTCTTATTTCTTCAATCACTTTTTCAATATGCGTTTGTTCATAACAATTATCCTCGATATTATTTGGATAATACATGTGTCCCCTCCCTCTAAGAATCACCATTCTTATCATTTTATTGTAGCAATGTAACGCACTTTTTATTTCCCTAAGTAAGCTTCGAGCCTTCCGGGTATTCGATCACGGATTTATCTCATCCCAAAAATCCTTTTCATGAACAATCAATATACCGTGCCCTGCCTTCCTGAGGTTTACAGCCTGTTCTACCTTTCGGCAATAGCAGGAGAAGACCCAGCAGGGGTTGCCCCCATTCCCAACTATCAAGTAGGTTGTATCTTTTACTACCGTGTTCTTAAATATGCCGCCTTTGGACTCAACAATAGCTTTTATATCCGATCTTTTAGCCTTTGACGATACCCCGGTAAAGCAGAATAGATTGCCTGGTATGATTAACTGTGGGATACATAGGGACGTTCTTTCTGTAACAAAGCTAAAAGTTTTGAGGTGTTACACAAACAACGTCCCTGTGTAACTACCATATTTTTTTCTACTTGGGCATATTTTATAGCTGGTTCCCGCTTTATCAATACCTAATAAACTCAAGATACACTTTCGCTCTGTTGATTCTGAATATTACCTTCACGCAAATGTTCAGGTAGCATTTTATCAATTTCTGATGCCTTAAAAAACTGTTCTTCATCTTCCTTCAGAGCTTTCTGTGCAGCAGAATAGCTTTTAGAGTTCGTGGAAGGAGCCACCCTATAAATTTCTGCCGTACGATCTTGCAGTTCATCTCTTCTCTGCATAATCGCTTCTTCACTCAGCACATCAAAATCAGTAAGAAGGGAGATATACCTCTCTCGTACAATCCATAGATCATCAGCTGTTGTGCGATGTTTCTTAATATCATCAGCAAGATTAAAGTCCTTGAAAAACAAATTCACTGCGAGTAGAGCGGTCGACATAATACCACCGATCCATGTCATGATAATCTGATTTGTAATCACAGCGCCAAGAAATCCACCGGTCGAAATAGCAGAAAGTCCAATTTGCCAATACTTGATTTTTTGGTTCTTGTTAGCAAGTTGCTCTACTTGCTTTAAATGCGTTGTATAGGTGTAGACTAATCGCCCATACGCCTCGCGAACTTGAACTATTAAGTCCTTTTTATGTGACAAGGAAGTTTGCACCATATATTTCCTCCACTAACATCATTCAGCAATATAATTCAAAACTTTTTTCAAACATTCAAGACTGCTTCTTGTATCGTAAGCGCTTAATAACAGAGTGCCTATAAAAACAAAACCGGACAGACTATAATAAATCTGTCCGGTTGGGATAAATTCATTATTTACCGCATTCTTGTTGTACCCGTTGCGACCAGGGCATCATATCTTCCATGGCCTCCGGGTACCTCCTGTAATCCGTATCCGGCATATACAGGAGAAGATAATTTAAATATGTATATATGTTCAGGTTGTTTGCTTTTGCAGTCTCCACGATGCTGTAGACAGCAGCACTGGCCTCAGCCCCTTTTGGTGTATCGCTGAACAGCCAGTTTTTACGGCCAACTGTGAACGGACGAATGCTGTTTTCAGCAACATTGTTGGAAATAGAACATCTCCCATCCAGTAGATAGTTCTCCATATAGGGCTTCTGGTTCTGTGCATAAGTTACCGCCTTACCAAGATGGGAGCCCTTTAAAGGGATAAGTACATCAAGCCAGCACCAAAAAGCCTCTAAGACCGGTTTTTCCAATCTGAGGCGTTCCGCTTTTCTTTTGTCCGGGTCCAGCGGCGCAAGTTCTCTCTCTATCTCAAATAATTTGTTGCAGTAATCCCTGCCGATTTCTGCATTGGTTGGCGGAGAACCCGGTGCTTTCTTGTCCGGAACCGCCTCCACAAAATACCTTCTTAGATGAGCCCAGCAGCCACACCTTGTAACGTCCTCCACTTTTTCATACCCGGCAAAACCGTCAGTATGCAGATATCCGTGGAAGCCTTTCAGATAATCGGCCGCATTGCTGCCACTTCGGGAAGGCTTGTAATCATAAAGGATGACGGGCGGGTCACCGTCTTCTCCGGTACGGTAAAGCCACATGTAAGATTTGGACTGTGGTTTTTTACCTGGTTCTTTCAATACCTGAACCGGGGTTTCATCACAATGGATAATATCTCGTTTCAGGAGTTTGCGCCGAAGCTGTTCCACAACCGGCATCAGCCAGTCCTGAGAACAGCGGATGATCCAGTTCGCCATGGTGGCTCTGCTAAGGGCCAGGCCTAACTGCTCCCATTCCTTTTCCTGCCGGTAAAGGGGCATCCCATTAACATACTTCTGGTACATAACATTGGCCACCGTGGTGGGGGATGCCAGGGAATGATTCATCAGTGATGTCGGGGTCAGCGCTTTTACGATGTATGGCGTTCCCTTCTGCTTACACTTTTGACATCCGTATGCCAGTCTTATGTAGCGTATGATCTGCAGCTTGGCCGGTATATATTCAAGTTCCTCCCGGACTATTTCCTTGCCGACAGGAACAAGACCGCTTTGACATTGGAGGCAGATGCGCTCTTCTTCAGCAACATCACATAATACTTCCTGAATGGGTAGATCCTTAAGAAGTTCCTCGCGCTTGGTCTTTGGTTTCCTGCGATAGAATCCGTCCACCCTTTGAACAGCAGGCTCTTGTGCATCGGGAACCGCTTCCTGCTCTGCTTCATTGAACAGATTGGGCTGCGCATCGATTTGACCTTTCGGAGTCTTTTCACTGGAGCTTCCGAACTTCTGTTTCCGAAGCAGTATTATTATTTCGGTCAGGTTATTAACCTGTTTTTCCAGGCTTTTTACCGTGTTTTCAAGTTGGAGTATGTAAGCGTCTTTATCGTCTATCAAGCTGGTTTTCTCCTGTCATCTGATATTTTATATTATACCATTTTCGACAGTAGAAATAAACTTAAAAACCCTATATTTAGGCATTTGCAGCCTTTCTGCATTAACAGAAATCACCGGGTTTTATGTTTTGAATTGCTTTGGGCTGATCTATTTCCAGTCCTTCCATCAGCCAACGGAATTCCTTCATCGTAATGCGCCGTGCTTGCTCCTGGTTCCTGGGCCATTTGAAATTTCCGTTTTCAAGACGTTTGTATAGAAGGACGAATCCGTCACCTTCCCAGAGCAGCGCCTTCATACGGTCACGTCTCTTTCCACAGAAGAGGAAAAGACTTGCTGCAAAAGGATCCATTCCAAAGGATTCTTTTACAATTACAGCTAGACCGTCAATGGACTTTCGCATATCTGTGTAACCACAAACTATGTATATGTCCTTGGCCCTGGTAATATCGCCTAACATATGCTTTGCAGAGACTTTAGTACGGTTTCGATCGTTGCTTGTGAGGTTCCTTCTGCTATATCAATTGACGCAGAGCCTAAATGTATGGTTACTGCCGGATG
>JAQUUV010000037.1 GCA_028693695.1 Syntrophomonas sp. | reverse complement strand
TCATTATTAATTGTCTGTTGCATCGGCTAGCCCTCCATAGCTCTTAATAATCTCGATGATACCGGCCGAGGTTACTTTGGGATGAACCCTTTCGTTGGCTACTAAGGCTGGAGCAAGGGCACATGCCCCAATACAATTTACTGTTTCAAGAGAGAACTCTCCGTCGGCTGTGGTCTCTCCTGGCTTGATGCCCAAGTGTTGATAAATCTGATCAATGAGCACATTCGAACCCTTTATATGACAGGCGGTTCCATCGCACACCTTAAAGTTAATCCGCCCTTTGGGAACCAGGCTGAATGCTTTATAGAATGTAGCCATGCTGTATACCCGGCTTAAGGGAACGTTGACATGAGCTGCAATCATCTCCAGCCCTTCTTTGGGAAGATATTTAAATTCCCCTTGCACATCCTGCATAATTGCCAGAATATAGCGTTTTTCTCCCGGATAATGGTTTACAATTCTCTGTAATTCCTCTGCAGTTTCGCCTGCTTTGACGTCAGCAGCCATAATCGTTCGGCCTCCTTATTAAGCCAGCCACCACCTATCTCCGATCCTGGGGGAGATAAGTGGCAACTGCTCAAAATAGATAATAGAGAATTTTCTCGAATAGTGTTAGTCTCTTTCTATTTCAGCAGAGAACGCACCTTATTATGCAAGACCTAGTTCGTTCATTTTTTCTCCAGTAGGAACTCCTTTTTCGTCCCAGCCACGTATACTGTAGTATATCGGGAGCATTTGATCCAGTTTTACAACACTCCCTTTGTGGGGACCGCCTTTCAATGGTTCGTTTAGCAATCTATCTGGCAATGTATCATCAGCTTTGCTAAAGCCTGCTTTTAAGTTAAAGAGCCGTTCCAGGTTCCAGATGCGGTCTCCTGCCTGCAGTAAATCTCCATCGCTAATATTTACTCCGGTAGCGGTTCTATATTGCTCTGCAATTTCGGGAAGACCGATACCAAAAGTGATGAATAGGCATAATCCAGCTGAATCTACAACTGCGGTTAGATCCTGGAAAATTTTAAGCAACTCGGGCTGGCCTTCGGTATTGTCTGGATCTATCTTTACTGGAATCCCCAAAACTTCTGGTGCAGTCATATATCCGCGTACATGGCAGCCCCCGCGGTTGGATGTGGCGTAATTGAGGCCAGTTCCTTGCTGTCCTCTGGGATCATAAGCTGGTATTTCCTGTTTTTTGACCGACATAGAAAATTCGGGATGACCGTATTGTTCCGCTAGGCGATAGGAGCCTTCTGCCAGTTCATCTCCAAAACCTTCGCGGTAACCAGTTTTTCTAACTTCTTCAACCATTGTATCGGCATTTCCCCAGCCTAGATCTGATTTGTCACGGGGAATTATCCCTTTTTCGGTCATCTCGGTAGCACAGGCCAAGGTAGTTGCCATGGTTATGGCATCCAGACCCAATTCATTACATAGGAAGTTAGCCTTACATATAGCTTCAAAATCGTCAACACCCATATCTGCACCGAAGCCCCAGGTTGCTTCATACTCTGGTCCTTCACCTATACCTTTGTATTTGCCATGGTTTTTAGTTACGCGGCCACAGCCGATGGAACAGCCAAAACAGCCTTTATTTCTCACCAGGTTGTGTTCAGCCTGATATTCACCGGAAATTTTTTCGGCATTGGGGTATACACTGGCTTCACTATAGTTTTTCACTGGCAGGGTGCCATGTTCGTTGAGTATATTTACCAGAACATTGGTTCCGTAGGCTGCCAGTCCGGCTCCGGTTACTGGATGGGCTTTTAGTTTGCTGCGAGCATCATTAATGGCGTTTATAAATCCAGCATTATCTGCAACCTTTACACCACCGGTACCTCTAACGGTGACTGCCTTCAGATTCTTAGAACCCATAACTGCCCCTACTCCGGAACGGCCTGCTGCCCGATTATATTCATTCATAATGCAGGCAAACTTGACTAGCTTTTCACCGGCTGGTCCGATGCATGCTATCTTGGCATCATCGTCGGTGACTTCTTTAATTATATCTGTAGTTTCAGGTACGGTTTTGCCCCACATATCTTCAGCGCTTCTCAGTTCTACCTTTTCATTGCTAATCCAAAGATAAACCGGCTTGTCTGCTTTACCTTCAAAAATTATTCCATCATAGCCGGCAAATTTTAGCTCGGGGCCAAAACTCCCTCCGGAATTAGAAGCTGCAATTGTACCATTGAGAGGTCCCTTGGTAATTACATTATACCGTCCGCCGGAAGTAGCCAAGGTTCCGGTGAGCGGGCCGGTCATAAATATTAGCTTGTTTTCAGCGCTCAGGGGATCAACCTGGGGATCAACCTCATCATAAAACAGTTTAGTTCCCAGACCACGTGCGCCGATGAATTTATGCATGTCGTCAATCTTTAATGCTTCCTTGCTAATTGCACCACTGGTCAGGTCGACTCTGAGTATTTGTCCTTTCCATCCGTACATGTTTAACCCACCTCCTCAAAAACATCTTTGAATTTGGCTGCAAAGGCTTTGCGTTTAGATAAACTAGCCGTATTTGCTTCCTGATAACTGATGGCACCGGAGGGGCACAGTTTTACGCAAGCCGGGTCTCCACCGCACAGGTCGCATTTGGCAACAATATTATCAACCACATCATAAAGGGTTGCGCCAAAGGGACACGCTATGGTGCACATTTTACACCGGATGCATTTGGAATCTTGTACTTCCATGGCCCCGGTGGTAGCGTTCCGGGTGATGGCACCCGTCGGACATACATTCATACATGCCGCAACACCACACTGTTGGCAGAGCATAGGAACTGAAAAACCGATTTTATCATAATTGAATACTGATATCCGCGAGCGGTTCGGGTTAAATTCATCTGCATGAGTAAATGAGCAAACTAATTCACAGGTATGGCATCCCGTGCATTTTTCGGGTTGCACAACAATAATTTTGTCCATACATTACTGGTTTCCTTTTCAAGAAAACCAGCTGTCACCTCCTTTGAAGTTTAGTCTTCAACAAAATCCTGATAGTTCTGATTCATTTTCAGTAATTCCAATCTCAATCCTTTTCTCTTCTCTCTAATTGTCTAATCCTATTCTTTCTCTAATTCTCAAATCCCCTCTTTCTTTCAAATCCATCAAACACCCTTCACCCTTCGGGTACTCCTGATGTTCCCTATGGTCACTATTAAGGTTGCGGGTACGCCTGATGTTCGCACCCTCCGGGTACCACCGGTGCATCCTTACGGATGCCAATAATGTTGCTGAGGCTCACCACTAGTGTTGCACCCTCCGGGCACTACTAGTGCTCCCAACGGTCGCCAATAATGTTGCAGCAGAGCAATTCGGGCCAGCTTTCTTTATCATTTACACTGGCCGGTCGTGCGGTTATCACCGCGGTACAACTTAACAAGCGTTTATATAAACACAATATTGCAAGTATTGTGCCAGTTTTCAATGCTTGATTAATGCCGGAAATTAGGCATATACAGTTTCGACTGTATCACCGATGTGTGACAGGTGTTACATTTTTGTTAACATGTACATATATTTGCAACAATAATTTGTTACATGTATGTTACACACAAAAAGCATTCCTATAATCTGTCAGTATATTAGAATAGGATATGTATATAGGTATGAGATATGAATCTGGAGATAGGGAATTATGAGGGTCCGACCACTACTACCCAATATTTTGATAAACTAAACTGATCTTCTATACCAATGACATTATGCTGGTAACGTAATAGAATTCCCTTAGCCAAAGCCATATCTTCAACTTCACGCAAGGTAACACCATTTTTTTCAGCTATTTTATCCTGGTCTGGACATAAAAACAAACGGAAATGTTTGGCTTTTTCTTTGATCAATTTGGCAATTATCCCATCATTTTAGCCTCCAGCGACAGGTGGAAAGACTGCTAAGGTATCATCGGCTATTAAAACTGTATCAAATTCTGCATGCTTACCGTTAATAAAAATGATTCCTATTTCCATTTCCTCGCGGGAAATTGATAGGCTGTCCAGAACCTGTCCTACCGTAGTGCCATCCGGATAATCAGAGTCCCGGATTTTAAATCTTCCCTGACGTAAGAAGGCAAAAAGTTTGACCGTAATTTTCATTGAAAAACTCTCCTTATGAATTGTTCATTTAATGAATCAATAATCAATTGCATACTGGCGCATTTTCCTATAAATAGTATTGCGTGAAACCTCCATTTCCTTGGCCACCTCGCTAATATTACCCCCGTGTTTGGTTAATAGTTTGAGCATTTCCTGGCATTCATTTTCCGCCAGCAATTGCTTCCTTTTTTCTCTCTCGCTATAAACCCTTACTGCCCGAGTAATCGCTGAAGGTTCCTTATGAAAGAAATCTCGGTGCAATCGTAAAATAGATGGCGGCAAATGTTCCAGATGAATTAAACCGTTTTCAGACATACTGATTATTCTCTCCACAACATTCTGTAATTCCCGTACGTTACCAGGCCAGTCATATTCCTTTAAATATTCCATAACCTCCTGATCTACCTTCATAACTTTGCGCCCCGATTCCCGCCCAATGAGTTCCATGAAATGATCAACAAGTGTGGGGATGTCTTCGGGGTGATTGCGTAAAGGAGGCAATGTAATAGCAACTACATTTATCCGGTAGTAGAGATCCTGTCGAAAATTGCCTTTATTAATCTCTTCCAGAATATTCTTATTAGTAGCACAAATAACCCGGAAATCCACCGGTATTATCTTGTCATCACCTATACGGGTAATTTTCTTATCTTGAAGAACCCGCAACAACGCCACCTGTTGTTCAAGAGGCATTTCTCCAATTTCGTCTAAAAACAAGGTCCCCCCCGCGGCAAGCTCAAATTTACCAGGTCTCCCACCACGTTTGGCCCCAGTGAAGGCACCTTCCGAATAACCAAATAGCTCACTGCCTATCAATTCCCTAGGTATAGCGCCACAATTAACCGCCACAAATGGCCCTTTACGGCGGACACTCCGATTATGAATAGCCTGTGCCAAGACCTCCTTGCCAGTACCGCTTTCGCCTTCCAATAAAATATTTGAGCTACCCGAGGCCGCCAGGGATGCAACCCGGACCACCTCAGTCATCTCCCGACTGTCGCCTATAACGTCGTTGAAATGAAATATCGCCTGCGCACCACTAAAACGATTGACCAGTTTTTGAACCTTTTCCATGGGGCGAACTAGGATTACAGCACCACTAACGACACCCTCATCATCAAAAAGTGGCATCCCTGATGACAAGCAGTGGATACGTCCATCTATGGTGTCCACCATTAACTCAGAATCACTAAATGATTCTTGCCGTTTAAGTACTTTTTCTACCCCATGTACCTCCCTGCCGACAATTTCCTTAATTGCTTTGCCCATTAACTCCTCGGATGGCCTCCCAATAATCTGTTCTGCCACCGGATTAATTTGGATAACCACGCCCTGCTTATCAATAATCATAACCCCGTCCGACATCGTCTGGAATATGTCGGTCAACCGATCGTTAGCAATCGTCAACTCCCGGTTTTTCTTTTGAATCCTAATCTGATCCTTTATAGCCTCTACCGCTGCTACCACCATACCCAGAGTATGAAGATGCGTCTTATTCGATGGCCCTGACATATCTAGTATCCCGATCATTTGCCCGTTCATATTGAAAATGGGCGACGCCGAGCATGTCCAAGCATGATGTTTCTGACAATAATGTTCCGCCCCTGAAGTCTGAATTGGCCTTTTTAACACTACAGCCGTACCAATAGCGTTGGTTCCAACTGATTCTTCGGTCCAGTCTGCTCCTTTAATAAAGTGGATCCCCTGCGCCTGATCCAGTGTATCTTCGTCTCCAAAGATTTCCATAATATAGCCACGTTCGTCGGTCAAGATTACAATAAAACCTGAGTCTTTTACGAATTCAAATAGTTTCAGCATAAAAGGCCGGGCTATATCAATAAAGTCCTGCCGTTTGGCCAGTAAATCAGCCAGTTTTGTTTGATTCAGGAAATGGTAACAGGTACCATCATAAGGATCAACCCCGGCTTCATAACATCTTTGCCAGGACTCTACTATCTCGGGAGTAACTGAGCAATCACCCGGCTTACCATCAACAATAAAGGTCTGCCATGCAGCTTTAATTTCCGTTAATGGGGATTTAATGCTAACACTCATGTCTTAACCTCCCCTATTTTTCGTCAAAATCCGAGTCTGCAAGATACTGTACTCATTATATTGTTATTATTTTAAATTCTTCAAGTACTAAACCTTAGAAAATGATGATATATTATCCCAATCCTGGAGGTAATTAGGCTCTATTTTTGCCCGGCGCTACCACAGCAAGCCTGTTTTTGCTCCGCTAAAATCCTCAAATTATCAAAAAGTTCCGCAACCGTAATGACCCCTACCCCTCCGGGCACTGCACTCGCTACTCTCGCTTTGGCCCGGGCTTCAGGATGAACGTCACCCATCATCTTGCCGTGTTCGTCAAAATTAATACCCGCATCAATAATGACACTGTTTTCCTTTACCATGTCAGCAGTAATGAAATTCATTTTTCCCAAAGCCGCGATAACTATATCAGCATTTCTAGTTTCCTGGCTGAGATCTCGGGTATGGGTATGACATACAGTAACGGTTGCATTCTCTGCTGTCATCATAACCGCCAGTGGGCCGCCTAAAATGGTACTACGCCCTACAATGGTGACCTTTTGGCCATCCATATCGATGTGATGATCTTTTAGCATACGGATGACCGCTTTGGGGGTAGTCGGTTTAACACCCGGTTCTTTAGTTAAGAGCCGACCAAGATTAAATGGGTGAATTCCCTCTACATCTTTATGATAATCGATGGAGTTCACAATCAAGTCTGCGTTAATATGACCCGGCAGCGGTTTTTGAATCATTATACCTGTCATCGCCGGGTCACGGTTTAACTCATCAATCTTCTCCAGAAGTTCGACTTCTTTTATCTCAGAAGCAAAATTCAACACTGTTACTTCAATTCCTACATCCCGTGCAAAGTTTTTTATTCCGTTTATATAAGCGGCTGAAGGACCCTCTTCCCCTACTTGGATAATGGTCATAGCCATTTGGGTTACCTCAGCTGCCTTTTTCACTTCCTCTTTTACATTTTCCCTTATCTCTTTACCATAAATCAACATTTATAATCCTCCCAAAAATCAAAATATGTCTTTTGAGGTATGGGGATTCACCCCGATTAATGTTTGGGGACACACCCCGATTAGTGTATGGGGACACACCCCTTCGGGGAATGTCCCCGTATGTAATGTCCCCGTATAATAATGTCCCCGTATAGTATGTCCCCGCAGTTAATACAGTTATATTAGCAGAATAATTACTTCCATGCACCTTTATTTCCGGGTTAAAACGCAGCCACTAAGTGGTTGATACGGGGCTCGTTTCCGTCCATAAGAATTCCAATTACATCAAAGCGCATTTCTTTAAAGGGATGCGGGTAGGATTGGAGATATATGAGGGCAACTTTACGGATATGTTCTCGCTTGCTTCTAGTTATCGACTCTTCAGGAGAGCCGAAGCTTGTACTGTTGCGGGTTTTTACCTCTACGAAGACAATACTCTGCTCATAGGTGCAGATGATGTCAACTTCCCCGTACCGACTCCGATAATTGCGAGTTAATATCCTGTAACCCTGCTCTTTAAGGTAGCGAGCAGCTATCTCCTCACCCCGGTTGCCAAGCTCTTTTCTCATCAGCTTCTCCCTAAGTGTACTTTTTATCCATTCTATAGATATGTGACAGTATCTCCGCCACTACCGCATAAAGCTCCGGCGGTATCTCTTCGTATAAATCCAATGCCATCAGGTAATCTGCCAGTTCTTTATCCTCTTTTACGGGCACCCCGCTCTCTGCAGCCACTTCGCAAATGCGTTCAGCCAGCAATCCCCTGCCCTTAGCTACAACGACCGGTACGTCATCCTTGTCGCGCTGGTAACGCAGAGCTACTGCTTTTTCGTTTTGTCTTTTCTTATCCACAATGAAACCTCCAAAATCTACAATTCTTACTACCGGAGTCATGGAGATAATATTCTTACCCATAGCGTAGCCTCCTAAACGGTTACATCAATTCCAAGAGGCCTAATCTTCTGGGTTACATCCTCAAATTCAGGTTTTGCACAGTTAATCTCCGCCGGGGAAGCGCTAACCTTCACCCCCAAGTTTGACACTTTGAAACCCAGTCCTTGAAGTTTAGCTACCAGTTCCCCCATGTTCTTGTTCATGTAATTACAGGTTGACTGAGTTTCTACAACTCCCTGCAGCTTAATAGTTCCCTGGCGATGCCAGTTTACATGAAAAAGAACGATCCCCATTTTACTGGTGTTCAGCGAAACCACAAAATTCAGGTTATCCATATCTTTCAGTTTTTGGCGGGAATCTTTGTTTATCTTCAACTGGCACATACTGTACCCATTATCCATCTTCACCGGAAAAGAGAAATAATAGCTGGTAATATTCTCACCTGGAGTCCGAGATGACAGGTTAAACAGTCGTTGACCGGATATTTCTTTCTCCAAATTTTCTAACCGTATCGGAAGATCTTTTAACGAGGTGATTTTCTCCCCTACTCCCTTATCGGCGGTCAGGTCCTCCAATAACAGTAAGGCCTTTATAATTTCTCGTTCCGACTGAGTGCTATTCTGAAGTTTTTCAGCGATTTTATCAGGAGAAGATTCGGGATCAAGCTCCATGATGTCTACTAATGTCTGCAAAAGATTGACGACCCGCCTAGTCAGGTTATCCTGGGGTAGCCCAGAATCATTATCTGTTTGAACCACAGGTGTTTCTCCTGACAAAACCAGGTTTCTATCGGATTCGCCTGTTTTCAGAGCGGCATTTCCATCCGGTTCAGCCGTTCCGGCACTTGTAGGCGCGAGCTTTAAAAGGTTTTCCAGCATAACCCGCGGTGTTTCCGAACCAGCTGCTCTCGAAGCATTCTGAGAAGGAATATCTGCCTCACCATCAGGCAAGATGTGCTGATAAATACCGGTACTCTCCTCCCTCGCTGGATTGGCAGTATTTGTACCCTGTACAACATTACTTGCCTGTGATGTGAGTTCCCCTCTACCCGATGCGGTCGGAGTTGATGACTGGCCAACGCTCACGCCTGGCTGAGCCACTTCACCCTTTACCGGGGTAGCCGGGACCGTCTCTTGAGCAGCACTGGTACTTGGAGCTGCTGGCTCCCCTTTCACTTGATTAGCATTAGCTATCTCCTTGGCAGTATTAGACACTAAAAGCACTGGCTCAGCTTTCACTGGGGCTACTGGAGCCCCCTCCTGACTAACACTAGTTGTCTGCGGTGCGAGTTCCCCCCTACCCGATGCGGTCGGAGTTGATGACTGGCCAACGCTCACGCCTGGCTGGGCTACTTCACCCTTTACTGGGTTGGCCAAGGCTGACTCTTGAGCAACACTGGCTGTCTGAGCTGTTGGCTCCCCTTTCACTTGATTAGCATTAGCTATCTCCTTGGCAGTATTAGACACTAAAAGCACTGGCTCAGCTTTCACTGGGGCTACTGGAGCCCCCTCCTGACTAACACTAGTTGCCTGCGGTGCGAGTTCCCCTCTAGCCGATGCGGTCGGAGTTGATGACTGGCCAACGCTCACGCCTGGCTGGGCCACTTCGCCCTTTGCCGGGGTGGCTGCGACTGTCTCTTGAGCAATACTGGTTGTCGGAGTTGCTGATTCCCCTTTCACTGAGCTTAGCGAGGATTCCGGACCGGATGCTAATATTGTCGATGAAGTCGATATGCTCCCTGAAGGCAGCGATTCAGATGCAATATTGATGGCAGCAGGCATGACCGTAGCTGACGCCATTTTTTGAAGTGGCGACGTTTCTGCCGACAACGTTGTAGGAAGCTGAGTTGTTAATATACTCAGCAAACGATTGAGCACTGTTAGTAGTTGAGCCTTATTCGTTTCAGGAGCTAAAAAGCTGGCTAGGGCCGTAAGTGCCTCCCGGTTTACTATTCCCCGAGAAAGAGCGAAAGCTGCTATCTCAAGATTTTTGGGGTTGCTTCCACCTATCAGTTTGACGACTCGAGCCAGTTCGTTAAGGCTATCAGGGGTTACCGGCAGATTATGCTGCACCAGTTTGCTAGCCAGGAGAACGGTTTCTTCCTTGGCCGTTATACCCATTTGTTGAAGATTAGCCTTTATATTGGCATTTTCAATCTTCCCCATCATTTCTGGGCTTACTAGCTTTAGATAGGTCTTACCATTGCGAAAATCATCTACCATGAGATACAAATCCTGACCAGGCTTAACCGGTACCTCGGACACCGCTTCGACTAATTTGCCCTTAATAACGATCATTACCAAGCCATCCGGTCTTACCTCTTGCACCGTTCCTTTAACCATTTCTCCCTTGTTCAGGCTGACCCCGCCATCTTTGGGGGAACTGACATTTAGGGTGACTTTATTTAAAGAGATTTGGCTGGGCTCCATAGGCACCTCCAAGTATTGATTTAACTGGTTCAAAACTGCCCCGGTGAATAGGGGTAGGTCCGAAATTCTCCAAGGCTATAATATGTTCACGAGTAGCATAGCCCTTGTGCCTGGCAAAACCATAACCAGGATAAATCCTATCATAAGCTTGCATAGACTGGTCTCTCTCCACTTTGGCAATGATGGACGCACAGGCAATCGAAATGCTCAAGCTATCACCCTTAATAATCGGGTATTGTCTAATATTTATATCGGGGATTTTCACAGCATCAATGAGTAGAAAATCAGGAACTGGCAGGAGCTCATTTACAGCAGTACGCATAGCCTCTTTGGTGGCTAGCAGAATATTTTGCTGGTCAATGCGCTGAGGAGAAATCATAACCACTGACCAAGCCAAAGCCTCCCGCTTAATTTCCACCACCATTTGCAGCCTTTTTTTCTCACTAAGCAACTTGGAGTCGTTTACACCTGCCAGAAAAAAATCCCGGGGCAGAATAACCGCTGCTGCCGCTACTGGACCAGCGATACAACCCCGCCCCACTTCATCAATTCCTGCGACCAGATGGTAGCCCTCCTGGCAGGCTCCATTTTCGTAGTATTTAAGCTTTTCAATACGCTCCCGTTCTCCATCCAAAGAAGAAGTTTTCAAACTCATTTCTTGTCCACCCAACTTAGGGACTAGCCCCTTATTTCAATAATCCGGCGATGGTATTACCCAACATTTCACCTTCCAGTATGGCTTCTTTAAATCCCCTCACTTTTAAAACATCACCGATGCGAAAAACAAAAGGCACCTCTTCCTGAGCTATGCTAAAAAGTTCATCCTGCGGTTTAAATCCAGTAGCCCAAACCACCCAGTCAACAGGCAATCGTTCTTCAACTCCAGCAAGTTCTATACACACACTGTCCGACGTTATCTGGACCACTCGGGCTCCAGTTCTCTTCTCTACCCCGGCATCTTCTAAGCTGTTCATCAAAGCGCGGCGGTTTTTCCTCTCCATATCCGCAGCCATAGAGACCCCCGCTTCCAGGATAGTCACCTTATTACCTCTAAGCAGTAGATAATCCGCTACCTCACACCCGGTAGTGCCACCTCCGATTACCACTACCTTCTCCCCAAATATCTCTACCTTTCCACCTAAGACCTCAACTGCCTCTACGCAATTGCTCTGATCACTGCCTGCAAGTGCGGGCCGGACTGCTTTTGATCCAGTCGCCAGCACCAAAACATCAGGCTTGATTGCCTCCAGAATATCCCGCGTAAATTCATGGTTAAGCACTAGCTCCACTTCTGATTTATATAACTCTCTAACCATATAATTGCGCAAAGCCAAAATCTGCTCCTTATGGGGTGGAACTCCAGCTAAAACCATGAATCCTCCTAGTTCAGCTTCTTTTTCATATAGGATTACCTCAAGGCCATGCCGCCGCAGGGATACCGCAGCCTGCATTCCAGCTGGCCCGCCGCCAACTATCACCACTCTGGCCTGCTTCTGAACCATTTTTTCTTGGTTCAACATAGTTTCACGACCAGTAAATGGATTCACTGCACAACGAATTCCCAGACCCTTAAAATTATTGCCTATACAGTTGTTACAACTTATACACGGACGAATATCGGCTATATTATTTTGGCGCGCTTTGTTAGCCCATTCAGGATCCGCCAGCAGGCTGCGACCCAGAAATATAAAATCAGCTTTCTTATCTGCCAGTACCTGATTGGCGAAATCAGGATTGCGTATCATTCCTCCAGAAATCACTGGAATATCCACAACCTTTTTTACTGCTTCTGCCAGGTATACCCGCCACCCTTGCTCATAAGAAGCGGGCTCTATACTCTTCAAACCTGACTCATAGGTACCGCTGGAACAGTTGATAATATCCACCCCGGATTTTTCCAAACACCGGCACACCTCAAGACTCTCTTCTAATTCCAATCCTCCCTGAATGAAATCATCAATATTAAGGCGAACTGAAATCGTCAATTCAGGTAAAACCTCTTTTATTTCAGTAACGATCTCTAACAAGAAGCGCTGCCGATTTTGCAAGCTGCCTCCGTATTCATCGCTGCGTTGGTTGGTATGGGGCGATAAAAACTGGTTTATCAAATATCCATGTGCTGCATGTAGTTCAACCCCATCAAATCCTGCTCGGTGAGCATAATGGGCTGCGGCAATGAATTCATTTATAATCTGCTTTACTTCTAGCGTACTCAACTCATGGGGCGGTTCCTTCATAATGGTACAGGAAATCGCAGAGGGTGCCACTGGCTGCTCGCCCCCACATATCAGGCGAGAGGTCTGCCTCCCGGCATGGAATAGCTGGATAAA
>JAQUUV010000268.1 GCA_028693695.1 Syntrophomonas sp. | reverse complement strand
CGTGCCGGGGTAGCATTCTCTGATGAGGTGATCAGGTACCTCTCCCCTTCCCGCTGAATTATATCACCGCGCAAAGTTAAGAGCGCCGACAACTCAGCTTTCTGACAACAACTCTTCTCCGGGATAATACGGGATAATTCATTTCTTACATCTTTAGAAAAACTCATGTTATTAACTCCATAATCTAGGCCATTTATACTTCCACCTGATATTTAGCAATATCCCGGTGTCTGATTATCACGTTATATTCCCACTTCTTAAGCTGCTGGCCAATATAATTCGCCAAGACCACCGAACGATGCTGCCCCCCAGTGCAACCTATGGATATAGCCAGATTGGTTTTACCCTCTTGGATGTAGTGAGGTATTAAGAATTTAAGCAGATTTAAGAAACGGCGCGAAAAAGATTTAGTTATTTCAGATCCTAAGACATAGCGAATCACTTCTTCATCCTCTCCGGTCATTTTTTGCATGCCCGGGTCATAGAATGGATTGGGCAAAAATCGCACATCCATCATAATATCACAATCCAGGGGTATTCCCATCTTATACCCGAACGAAACCACATTGATGGAAAAACTCCCAGTTAAACTCTCACTATAGAGATCGGTAACTTTCTCTTTTAATTGGCGGGGACTGGTATCGGAAGTATCCAAAATAACATTGGCCTGGCCTCGCAGTTCCTGCAAAATGCCACGTTCCATCTTGATCGCATCGAGCAAACGACCACCGGGAGCTAAGGGATGCCGGCGCCGAGATTCTTTGAACCTGCGCACCAAGACTTCATCAGACGCCTCCAGGAAAAGTATTTCATAGGCGAGATGATTTTCTTCCAATTCACTCAATGATTGTGAAAGTTTATGGAAGAAGTCTCCACCCCGAATGTCAATAACCAGAGCTACTTTGTCTATCTTCCCTTCTGATTGCAGGCTTAATTCAATGAATTTTCTTAGCAAGGCTGGTGGCATATTATCTACGCAGTAATAGCCCAGATCTTCCAGACAGTTTATAGCCTGGGTTTTCCCTGCTCCCGATAATCCTGTAATGATTAGAACATGTAGACCTGTACTATCTTCAATCAATATGCTTCCCTCCCGCATTATTAGAATTATTCATCTCTTATCATTATATCAGATATGCCAGTTCTCATGAGCCAAATTTATTTCACTACTCTTTCGCTAACTCCGCTTTTAGGTAGTCTATGGTTTTCACCGGACTGGGGTTTATCCCATATTCTAGGGCCAGATAGAAGCTGGCATAATCACCCACGTAGGCCAGGGAATAAAATTTTGCCAGGAAGGACTTGCCCCGTGCATCAAGCTCAACAATCTTTTTCACATTGTTGCGAATAATCTCCTTGCTAATCTCCATACGCTTTTTCACTTGGGGATGATCCGCTGCATCCTTCAGGATTATTATTACCAGGCGAGCCAGCAAATCTTTCGGCATCCCAAATCCAACAATCTCATTGTGATTGAGTTCAGGGAAAATATTGTAATAGGCTGGGGATTTAGCGTTCTCATTTATCTGCGCTTTCCAACGCATGGCTGCAGTTTCCGACCGGGCTGAGCTACCCCAGATGATGGGAAGGCTGTCCTTCATTTCTCTGGCTATTGCTCTAGCCTGATTTTCGGGAAAATCTACGCCGGGATGGATTCCCTCGCGAATTGCTTTTAAAACCTGTACCGTTTCTTCAAGATCAGTTGTAGCGCCTTGCAATATTCCCAGCTCTTCAAAAATTAGAGCCAGGGGCGCAAACAAGTAGCCGGTCGCCGCCCGGGGCGCCAGCCCTCCTGGTATTTTCACCACTGCATAGCCATCCTGCTCAGCTATATCAGCCAGCTTGCCCCCACTGGTAACGGCGATAATGCTTGCTCCGTGGCTTCGGGCCTGCTGGTAAGAACTCAGGGTTTCCTCAGTGTTGCCCGAATAACTAACAGTCAAAACCAAAGTATCCCTGTTTACAAAATTCGGCATATCATAATCCCGGTTTACTATGACTGGTACCTGTGCTTTTTGCAGGGCGTAGGTTCTTATTATGTCGCCCCCAATTGCTGACCCACCCAGGCCGGTGACTACTATGTTACTATAATTACGCTGGTACTTTACCGGTAGACTAATACCCTGTTCAAGAGTACTGGCAAACTGCTCCGGTAAGCCCCAAAGATATTCCGCCATTTTTTCTACTGTCATTATTTAATTCCCATCCTTTCCTTTTGTTGTAATACAGCTGCTACGCAGCCTAGCAGGCCGATGTCCTCACCTAGAGTGGTAAACTCGATTTTCAAATTATGCTTCAAGGATGGAGCAACCCAGTCGTTTGCAGCATCCTGGATCGGTTGTATCCACAAATCCTGTAATCCCAGACCTGCCCCGCCACCCAGGACAACCCGTTCAGGATTAAAAATATTTACTAGGTTGGCAACTGCCATACCAAGATAGCGTCCAGTCCGTTGGATGATTTCCGCAGCTTCCAAGTCTCCCTGCCGAGCACTTTCTCCAATTTCATAAGCGGTGATCTTCGTAGCGTCAGGGCACAATGCCAGCATACCCAGGCCACGCCCTTGTTTTATGAGTTCTCGGGCTTCATGAGCCAAGGCAGTGCCGGAAGCTAGATCCTCCAGATTTTGACCGCGTTCACAGGCTCCCTGTCCCTCTTCCGCTAACATCCTCATTCGCCCCAACTCACCCGCTCCGCCATCTTTTCCCCGATAGATCTGACCATCAATAATAATTCCGCCACCGATACCGGTGCTTACGGTCATATATATTAAATGGGTGCAAGCCTTAGAACGGCCGAAACGCAGCTCTCCGAG
>JAQUUV010000267.1 GCA_028693695.1 Syntrophomonas sp. | reverse complement strand
TATATATAATCTGGAGAGCTATCATTATAATTTGCCTCCTGAATTGATTGCTCAGTTTCCGGTGGAACCCAGGGATAGTTCTCGTCTGCTGGTATTAAACAAGAAAAACGGTAGGCTGGAGGATAGAGCTTTCCGGCAGCTTACTGATTACCTGGAAGCCGGTGATACCTTGGTAATAAACCATACCCGGGTTATACCGGCTCGCCTGTTTGCTTACAAAGACACCGGAGCCAAGGTGGAAATCCTTTTGCTCTCTAAGCAGAAAGATAACTGGGAAGCCTTGGTGAAGCCGGCCCGTAAAATGAAGATAGGCAGCATGGTAAAGTTTTCCGGGCAGGGGGATGTACAAGTAGAAGTGCTTGCTGAACTGGACATGGATGGGGGCAGGCTCTTGAAATTTCACAACTGCCCTGATGTGGAAAAATTCATCAGTGAGGTTGGGGAGATGCCGCTACCACCTTATATTAACCGGGCTGTGGAAGAGAGCGACAAAAACCGTTACCAAACAGTATACGCCCAAGAGCCGGGTTCAGCAGCTGCACCTACTGCCGGGCTGCATTTTACCGATGAGCTGTTACAGGAGATTAAAGACAAGGGAGTAAACATTGCTAGGATAATATTACATGTGGGGCTGGGGACCTTTCGTCCGGTAAGCAGCTTAGATATTAGAGAACACCGCATGCACTATGAGTATTACCAGGTAAATGAAGAGACCGCCCAATTGTTAAATGCAACCAGAAAAAGGGGACGACATATTGTTGCGGTGGGAACAACAGTGGTAAGGACACTAGAAACGGTATATAATGATGATTGTGGATTTTCTAGCCAGTCAGGGGAAACTAATAAGTTCATTTATCCTGGCTATCGCTTTAAGGCGATTGATAAGATGATTACCAATTTTCACTTGCCCGGTTCTTCCTTGGTAATGCTGGTAGCAGCCCTGGCAGGACTGGATCATACGATGTCGGCTTATCAGCATGCAGTTGACAACGAATACCGGTTTTTTAGTTATGGCGATGCGATGCTGATAATTTAATACAGGGGGAATTGGTCTGGATTTCAAAGTTCTCAAAACTGAAAATACATGTTCGGCGCGTCTTGGACAACTCAGCACTTCGCATGGAGTTTTCGATACACCTATTTTTATGCCAGTGGGGACCCAGGCTACAGTTAAGACTCTGACCCCGGATGAGCTTTATGCAATGGGGGCAGGTATCATCTTGTCCAACACCTATCATCTGCATCTTCGGCCTGGAGAGGATCTAATAGCCCAGGCCGGTGGTCTGCACGGTTTTATGAACTGGAAAAGAGGTCTGCTGACGGATAGCGGTGGATTTCAGGTATTTAGTCTAAAAGGATTGCGCAAGATAGATGACAACGGGGTTCATTTCAGTTCGCACATAGATGGTTCACCCCATTACTTGACTCCAGAAATCGTAATGGAAATAGAACAAAAGCTGGGGGCTGATATTGCCATGTGTTTTGATGAATGTTCTCCTTATCCATGTAGCTATGAAGAAGCTGAAAAGGCAGTACAGAGAACCAGTCTCTGGGCAGCCCGATGTAAAGAAAGTCATAGCCAAGCAGACCAGGCGCTGTTTGGTATCATTCAGGGCAATGTCTTTGCGGATCTGCGTGAGCGCAGTGCTCGGGAAATAACCGAGTTGGATTTTCCTGGTTATGCCATTGGAGGGCTGAGTGTGGGCGAGCCCAAGCCACAGATGTACGAGATGCTGGATCATACGGATACTTGGCTGCCTGTAAATAAACCTCGCTATCTTATGGGAGTTGGGGCACCGGAGGATTTGGTGGAAGGGGTCAAACGCGGTATCGATATGTTTGACTGCGTTTTACCGACTCGTCTGGCCAGGCATGGAACCGCTTTTACCCACCAAGGCAAACTGGTGGTTCGCAATGCCAGCTGTGCTACGGAGTTTTCTCCAGTGGACGCCGATTGCGACTGCTATGTATGTAAAAACTATAGTCGGGCCTATATAAGACATCTTATCAAGGCTTCAGAGATGCTGGCGCACCGCTTATTAAGCTACCATAATGTTTATTTTCTTGTAAAATTAATGGAAAATATGCGAAACTCTATCAGGCAAGGTGAGTTTACCAGTTTTTATGAAAAATTTCATCAAAATTACAGGTTTTAACAAGAGGATTTTGCTGCTCACTGGCGAAATAATATAAGGTTGTACAAAATTTAGGAGGGATAACATGGGGGCACAACAAGGTTCATGGCTTACGATTGCCATCTACTTCGGGGTTTTCTTGGGCATATTTTATTTTTTCATTATTTTACCGCGCAAGAAACAGGATAAGAAGCACAAAGAGCTTCTAGCTAATATTAAGCGGGGAGATTTGGTGGTTACTATCGGTGGAATTCGTGGAGAGATTGCTAAAATCAAAGAAGATACGGTACTGATCAAGACAAATGACAGTACGGAAATTGAGTTTATAAAGAATGCCATAGCTTATAAAGTTGAGGATAAATGATGTTAAGCCTTGAAGATATAAAAGATAGCAAGCTAGTAGAGACCTTTATTAACAAAGGGAATGAGCACTTGGGAGCTATCGGCTATACCGATCATGGCAAAGCACACGTCGGACTGGTATCCAGCTTAAGCCGTAAGATTTTACTGGAGTTAGGCTATGATGCCAGGATGGTTGAATTAGCCGGAATATCCGGTTACATGCATGACCTGGGTAACGTCATTAACCGCAATGAGCATAGCCAGAGCGGTGCTCTGATGGCTATGGAAATCCTTCGCAGAATGGGGATGAAGCCAGACGAAATATCCATAATAGTTGCAGCTATAGGTAATCATGATGAAGGGAGTGGTCATCCGATCAATGCCGTTTCGGCAGCATTGATT